>NZ_LMHH01000001.1:2100000-2360932 GCF_001427865.1 Altererythrobacter sp. Root672 | reverse complement strand
ACAACCACTTCAACCTCGAACGTCACCTCACCGACAGACAAACCTACAAGACCCGTCGCTCGGCCGCCCTGGCCGAGTGGCAAAACCTGATGGCGTGAGACTGGGCCTATCTGGCCAGCCGAGCGTCAAGTGGAGACGAGTTGCGGTTAGACTGACAGCACCCTCGGATGACATCCATATGGTCGAGCGCTATCGCAAGCTCGACGACTATACGCTGGTTGCCAGCCAGTGGTTCGAGGATCCCGAAGTACTCGACAACCGCGGGGCACGGATCATCCAGTGGAAGAAGCAGTCCGGGCAATACGTGCTGCCCTATGATTGCGATCCAAGCATCGCCATTGAGTATCAGCAGATCGAGGGCAGCGATGAAGCTACGAAATGAAGCGGGATCACATGCAATGACATTGCCGGCATTGTCAGACCAAATGTACCGGTACAATTTGAGGCGCTGTCAGTCTCCGACTCGTCAGCGGTTTAGATCCAATTGAGGGTGCGCTTGAACGAAATTCTGACCCGTAACGGACTGAAATAGCGCTCTCAGTTGGCTGAGTGCAGTTGCTCTGACAACACTGTCGCCAGCGGACATTCGGCTAACGGTCTGAGCGGGGAAGCAGCCATTCCTCCAACCTGTGCCTAATGATTAGCAATCCGCCGGGCTTTATTCGCACAAGTCGCTCATCAGGTTTGAAGCGTCGCCCGTCTGCGGGGCCGGTAAGGGCCCCGCATCTTCACGAGCGATGCGGTTTTAACCGGCTGCCGGCTAGCACGGGTTCCACAACCCAGATGTCCGAAGAAGGCCCGAGCGCGCGGCGCTCGATCCGGCACAGCGGTCTCTTGCCCTCGGATAGCAACGCCCTCCTGCCCGGTTTGGTTTGTTGGGCGACCCTTAGAGCTGCGCTAGAGTCGACGGCATCGAACTCGATCCGTCTCGCGCAGCCCAAACCATCCTCCTGATAGCTAAGAGTATACGTTGGCATGACCTATTCTCCGGGCGCGTTATCTCCGCTGTGCGGCCCCGCCTCTCGCGACGTCTGCGTCGGAACAGGCGTTGCCAGTTCGCGGCCTGGTCTGCAAAGTCGTTCAGTCGGCTTGTCGCCCCTCCACGAGGCGAGAATGGCTTGCTGGACTTCGGGCTCAAAAGCCGGCCGGGCAACGTGATTCACTGGGTATGCATATCGGAATAACCGCGACACCGGAGTTCTCCTTTCTTGCTGTCGCCTTGCTTCTCTCGCCTCCAACGAGTCGCCCGCCAGTGGACGCTGGAGTGCCCACCGGCGGGCGGCAGTTCAGGCCGCTGCGGAACGTTCCTGAGACCGATCTTCAATCTGCCCCTGATCGGATGGAGCAGCACCGATTTCGATACGGCGAGGCCTCATGGCGTCAGGCACGACTCTTTTGAGAACAACGCCCAGCAGGCCGTCCTGCAAGCTGGCCTTCTCGACTTCGATGAAGTCCGCGAGCTGGAAGTGTCGTTCAAAAGGCCGCACCAGGATACCCTGATGCAGATACCGGCTCTGGTCTGTTCCTTCGGAACGCTTACCAGTGACGGTTAGCTGGTTCTGTCGAGCGACGACTTCGATTTCACTCGAGGCATAGCCGGGGACGGCAAGCGTGATCTGATAGCGATCTTCACCCACGGTCGCGATATCGAAAGATGGATAGCCGTCTCCGCCCTCGCCACGCATCTCGTTCTCTAGCAAATCGAAGAGACGATCAAAGCCGACGGTCGAGCGGCGATATGGTGCAAAGTCAAAGGTCGTTCTCATCTCCAAATCCTCCTTGCGAAGCAATCTGGGCATGAGGCGCGCCGGGGCAGAAGAGCCGGCGCTCTCTATGTCCCACCGGACCCGGAATCGGCGCCCGGCGGAAAAAATCTAGTTCAACGATTTCCGCTTTCAAGAGGCGAGAAACACGAACAGGGGCACACGTGCGAAGGTCGGTCTGGCCAGCCGTTCATCGGCAGCGCCGGATACTCCGCAACCGGCAACACCGACGCGATGAGCGCGAAAAAAGACTTAGAGCCGTCGACCCCGCCGATAGCGCGATGGGTGCACGACGCTCTATTTGGTAGATCGCTCGATTACCACTTCCTCGACCATTGACTGGAGTGCGAGGTTAACATTGCCTCGCTGACCAGAAGATAGTCTGCAAGTGATCTGCTCAAAGTATCGCTGACGAACTTCCCTGATGAGCTTGAACTGCGCTCGGCCTTGCTCGGTTGCAGCGATGACCTTCGTTTTTCTGTTTCCGGGCTCAAACTCGCGAACGATCAGCTTTTTGTCCAGCAGCGTTTTGACTGCCCGACTAATCTCGGCCTGGTCCACTTCCGCTGCTTCGCCCATGAAACTCGCTGTTGCCGGTCCCACTATGCAGACGAAGGCCAATACCCGCCATTGCGCCAGGGAAAGATCGAATTCAGCCTGGAGTTGGCGTGATGTCTGGCGCTCGATCATCTTCGCCAGCAACAGCAGCTTCTGCGGCAAGCCGTCTTCACTAAAGAGGTGCCAGATTTTGGGAAGGCTCGCCGCCACCTGTTTCGCCTCGCGGGAGCGCGGCGTTTTTGAAGCAGTGCGGGTCAGCTTGGTCCTCCCGAGGAAACCCTGACATCGATACATCGACACTCTCAAGTATCGCAAGGCTCATTTTCTTGACATGTCAACAATAACGCGGGAAAGTCTGTTCTGCGGTGGAGGAATCCCCGCCAACAGCGCCACGGTATATTGGCGCCGCAGGGAGAGATTATGAGCATTTTGAGCCAGGGGCGGGTTCGACCAATTTCGCCCTTCCAAGCGACAAGTCTGATCGCCGTTGCCGCGATGCTGAGCCTGGCAGTTCCCGCGTCGGCCCAGAGCGAATCGTCCACACCGCAAGCCGAGACGGACGAGCCGGTGGAGGGAGACCCAATCGTTGTAACCGGTTCGCGGATCGCACGGTCCGGGTTCACGGCACCGACGCCCGTGACGATCCTGGGTGAAGAGCAGATCGCGCGCCAGGGTGCCTCCAACATCGCGCAAGTCCTGAATGACATTCCTGCCTTTCGCCCGCAAAGTACGCCAGCGACCACGGCGATTTTCGTGAGCAACCTGGGCGCCTCGACCGCCGACCTTCGCGGATTGGGCGGAAATCGTACCCTGGTCCTGATTGACGGTCGCCGGGTCGTGGCCTCCACTGTCGCGGGTGGTTCGTTCACCCCTGCCAACACTGTCGATCTCAACCTCGTACCCTCATCGCTGATCGAGCGGGTCGAAGTCGTGACCGGCGGCGCCTCCGCGGCCTATGGCTCGGATGCCGTCGCGGGCGTCACCAACCTCATCCTCAATCGCGATCTCGAAGGGCTGCGCGCGACCGTCCAGTTCGGTACGTCCGATTCAGCAGACAACGACGAGTATCTGCTAAGCGGCGCCTACGGCGCCAAGTTTGCCGATGGCCGCGGACGGCTCGTCGCTGGCGTCGAATTTGTAAACAACGAGGGAACCGGAGACTGCTATACCCGCGCGTGGTGCGCGGAAAGCTACAATACGATCAGCAACCCCTTCAAGGCCGGGAGCACAACGGAACGCGTGATCGCGGGCCAGCCCGCCACGATCATTATGCCCAACGCCCGGACGGCGACCGCGTCGCTGAACGGCCTGGTCATCGGTGGGCCCTTGCGCGGCACCGAATTCAATCCTGATGGAACGACGTTCGCGCATGACTACGGCATCTATGGCGGGGCAGGCCTGTTCCAGAGCGGCGGTGGCGATCCGAAGCTGGCTTTCTATCAGTTTTTCCCGATCTCTTCGGAAAGCCGGCGCGTCAACAGCTTTGCCAGCCTGGACTATGATCTGTCGGACAAGGTGAAGCTCTTCGTGGAAGGCTCGTTCGGACACGTGGAGGGGCAGATCCTGGGTTCGGCCCGTCGCGATATTTCGCCGGCCGGATCGTTCGGCATTTTCAGCGATAACGCGTTCCTTTCCGATGCATTCGTCAGCCGTATGGCCGCGGCGAACGCACGCTGTGCGCCGTCACTGCAAAGTCCCACCGATACTCGCAATTGCGTCCCATTCGGCCGCATATGGAACGACATTGGCCCGCAGCTGGGTGAAGTCAGTCGCGAGACCTACCGCCTCGTCACTGGCTTCGATTGGGACGTCGACAGTAACTGGACCCTCGACGGGTATTACCAGTACGGACAGACGGACTACTCGCAACGCGGTTATAACACGACGATCAACTCGCGGGTTCGCAAGGCGATCGACGCCGTCGATGATGGCGTCGGAGGCATCGTTTGCCGCGTCAATGCCGACGCCAATCCGGCCAATGACGATCCTGCCTGCGAGCCGCTCAACCCCTTCGGCAACGGTTCCCCCAGCGCAGCTGCACGGAACTACGTAACCGGCACGGCGATGCAGGACACGACGCTGACACAACATGTCGCAGCGCTCACGTTACGGGGCGATCTCGTCGATTTGTGGGCGGGCCCGCTCGCCGTGGCAGGAGGGGTGGAATACCGGCGCGACGGGGTTTCGACCCTCACGGACCCGATCTCGGCGGCGAACGACTTCTTCACCAGTCCCGGTGGAGGCATTGTCGGCGGCACACAGCATCTCGAGGTGAAGGAGGGCTTCGTCGAGATGGCCTTGCCGTTGGCGCGCGATTTGCCGTTCGCTTACAGTGCGGAGCTCAATGGTGCCCTGCGCGTGACTGATTACAGCACTAGCGGGCAGGTCGAGACATGGAAGATCGGCGCGAATTGGCAGCCGTTTGAGTTCCTGCGCTTCCGCGGAACCCGCTCGCGCGACATCCGCGCGCCAAACCTGTTCGAGCTCTATGGCGCACCGCAAAGCTCCTTCCAGACGGTCGATGACCCGGCGAACGGCGGCGCGCGCGGACTCTATCCAACGCTGCTCAGCGGCAATCCCGCGCTGGTGCCCGAGATCGCCAACACCTGGACCGCCGGCGCGGTCGTCACGGCCGGCCTCGGTTCAGCCGGCAAGTTGCGGTTCTCTGCCGATTGGTTTGATATTGCGCTGGATGGGGCGATCAGTACCCTGGGCGCTCAGACGATCGTATCGCGCTGCCAGGAAGGCAACGCGGACTTGTGTAAATTCGTCATTCGCGACGGATCGGGCGTGATCACCCAGATCATCAATCCTAACCTCAACCTCAATACTTTGATCACCAGAGGGTTGGATTTCGAGGCGGATTACAGCGTCCCGCTGTCATCGCGGGAGGATTTCAATGTCCGGGTCCTGGTGACCTATGTGAAGGATCTGATCACCATAGATACGGCCGGGGTGTCGACGGACCGCGCGGGTCAGAATGGTTCGGGGGTTTCGCAGCCTTCTGGCGTGCCTGATTATTCCATCAACGCCTTCGCGGGCTATTCCAGCGATCGCTTCTCGACCCAGCTGCAGGTTCGCCATATCTCCAGCGGCCTGTTCCAGGTGACGAACATCGGCCCGCATCAGGACGGCTATAGCCCGCTGCTGCCCAACAGCATCAACGATAACCTTGTCGAGAGCGTCACTTACGTGAACCTCAATGCCCAGTATCGGCTGTGGGAAAGCGGTGACCGCCATGTCGAGCTGTTTGGAGTGGTCAACAACCTGTTCGACAAGGATCCGCCCAACAACCTGCCCTCAAGCTTCGGACCGACCAACAACGTGCTCTACGATGTCGTCGGGCGCAGCTACAAGTTCGGGGTGAGGGTGGCCTATTGAGCCGGCCGGTGGTCAGGCAGGAGCAAACAGGCCAAAGCCGGCCCGTTGGCAGGTTCGAACCGATCATGCGCCAGGGGGTCGACCCTTCGACGGCCCCCAACAAGCCACCGCTTCCTCCTCGCGACTACGTGTCGTGGGAGGAAGAAGGCTTGCTGATCGAGCGCAACGTCGAAGTGCCGATGCGCGACGGCGTCAGGATTCTGGTTGACATCTACCGGCCTGCATCGGCTCCCGATGCCGATCTGCCTGTCATCCTGGGCTGGAGCCCCTACGGCAAACACGGTCTTTCGGGATCGCTCTGGCCCCCTTCGGGTGTGCAGGACGGCTGGATGTCCCGCTTCACGGCATTCGAGGCGCCCGACCCCCTGTTCTGGTGCCCGCGCGGCTATGCCGTGGTCTTTGCCGATCCGCGCGGAGCGTGGCTGTCCGAAGGCGACCTGCGCCACAATGGGATTGGCGAGGGCGAAGATTGCTACGATTGTATCGAGTTCCTCGCGGCCCTGCCCTGGAGCAACGGTAAGGTTGGCATGACCGGCGTTTCCTACCTTGCCGCAATCCAGTACCTCGTCGCCTCGCTCAAGCCACCGCACCTTGCCGCGCTCAATCCCTGGGAAGGGTTCTCCGACTGGTATCGTGAATTCGCCTATCATGGAGGTATCCGCGAAACCGGCTTCTTGCCCCGCGGTTCGGACAACCTGCGTTTTTCGCTCGGCAAGACCGAGCACACTGCCGCCAATGTCCTGGCCCACCCGTTGTATGACGATTACTGGCGCAGCAAGGAGATCGACCTTTCTGCGATCGATATTCCTGCCTACGTCGTGGCCAGCTGGTCCGATCAGGGCCTGCATACGCGTGGCACGATCGAGGCATGGCGGCAGATGGCGTCGCCGGACAAGTGGCTTACTATCCACGGTGATAAGAAGTGGGCCAATTACTATCGGCCGGAAAGCCGCCTGCAACTGGCAGAGTTCTTCGATCAGTTCCTCAAGGGCGAAGATCGCGGGGTGCAAAGTTGGCCGCGCGTGTCGCTCGAGATCCGCGAGAGCGCGCATCAACGGCCGGCAAGGTCAGAGCGCGAGTGGCCGCTGGCGCGCACAGAATACCGCCCGCTCTACCTCGATGTTACTCAGAATTCTCTGCACGAGCAGCCGGTGCCCGAGGCGGCGTCGATCGCGTACGATCCTTGCGACACTGCCGGAGAAGCTTTGTTCGATTTCCGGTTTGATCAAGACGCCGAGCTAACCGGCTACAGCAAGCTCAAGCTCTGGGTAGAGGCAAGCGGGGCCGATGACCTCGACTTGTTCGTGGCGCTGCAAAAGCTCGACATTGCTGGCAAGCCAGTCGGATTTCATTTCTACGCCTTCTACGACAACGGTCCCATAGCGCTTGGCTGGCTACGGGCCAGCCATCGCGAACTGGACGAGGAGCGTTCGACGCCCTGGCAGCCGGTGCACACCCATCTGCGCGAGCAGCGGCTCCGTCCTGGAGAAATTGTTCCGGTGGAAATAGAAATCTGGCCCTCATCCACGCTGTTCCGGGCCGGTGAGAGCCTTCGCGTCGTGGTCAAGGGCATGGATATCTACCGCGATGCGTTGCCCAACCTGCCGTATGCGAGGCACGAGGACTTGCGCAACAGGGGCCGGCACCTGATCCATGCGGGCGGATCCTACGACAGCCATTTGCTCGTGCCGGTCGTTCCCCCGGCGTAAGGCGGCGATCCTAGAGCAACATGAAGTAGTGGATGCGGTTGGCGCTGGGCACCTTCTCGGCCACACCCACGAAGATGTGCTTACCCAGCCATTCGTGCGGACCCGCGGGCACGTCGAATTTGGGCGAAACTCGCATATAGTATTCGTCATGGCCGACCGGCTCGTTGCGCGCCATGCGTTCCATCGCATCGCCCTCCGCCCAGCGATAACCGCGGCTTTGCAGATAGATCGTCGTACCGTCGTCCGCCTCGAGGAAATAGCGCGCGTCGAAATCGATCACGCCATTGGGGCGTACCAGAGGGTAATCACCCCCGCTCATCGGAATGACGCGGCCGCGAATTCGGGGTCCCTCGAAGGTGCCGGACGCCGCCCATATCCCGGCGCGCGTGACACCCATACTGCTCGGCTCGACCCATACAGGTTTCGTAAGCTCGATGCTGACGGTGAAAGCAAACTCGAACCGGGGCGCAAACGGGTGGGCGGGTTCGTGGACAATATCCGTTTCCATATTCATACCTTCAAACCAGCTAGCGGGCGCTAGGTGACAAACGTTGACTATCAACAAACTCGGGCGTGATTGGTCTGTTGGACCCGGGAGGAGCGAATGCGGGTAAAGCGCCCATCGACAATGTCATAAAACACGAAGGCGGTGCTCCGGCGGACTACCCCCGCCGAAAGGGGACCGGTCGGAAAGTCCGGCCAGTCGTCAAGTGCCCGAAGCGTAGTTGAAATCTCCGCGGCGCAAAGCGTGGGCGAACCGACGAAGGAGAGAAGCTCAACTCGCTCGTCCAGGCGCGCGCGCACGGTGCGATAGAACTCCAGGACAGCGTCTTTGCCGACCGTTTGAAATGCCCGTCCGTGAAACTCAATGCGATCGTCGTAGAACGCACCAAATCCGTCGAAGTCAGCGGAATTGAATGCCGCTAGATAAGCTTCGAACCAACTGCGCGAACCAGGTTTCCGGCTCATGCGCGGGCCGGAACGCCCGCGGGACGGTCGTCCCGCGACATACCCGTCTGACGGAGCAATAAGACCAGTACCGCCACGACAAGCGGTCCAACCGCGGCAATTCCAAGCGTCGTCTCCAGCGAGAAGCCCTGTTCGATGGCGAATGCACCATAGAGCGGTGCGAGCACACCGCCGATGCGTCCCGCCCCTCCGGCCCAGCCTAGCGCAGTGCTACGCATGCGCGGCGGATAGACCTGCGTGACCAGTGTGTTCAGCCCGCCCTGGCCGCCGGTCTGGACGAAATTCCAGAAGATCAGCACGGCGATGAACAGTGTGGCCTCGAACGGCACCCACGCCATCGCTACGAGCGAACCCGCAAGCGCCACGTAATACAGCGAAATCAACCGCGAAGGGTCGAAGCGATCCATCAGCCAACCGATCGAGAGCATTCCCGCGATCCCGCCCAGATAGGAAATCATCGCTGAAATTGCGAAGCGCTGGATCGGGATGTCCTTCATTTCCTGAAAGAAGGTCGGCAACCACGACGCGAGCAGGGCAATATTGGTCATCGACAGGATGCAAGCGGCCCAGATTAGAGCAGTCATCCATGCCCGGCCTTCGAGAAAGATGTCGAGCAGTCTGGCCTTCTGCGGCGAGGATGCGCCGGTGCCGAGGATGAATTCTTCGTCGCCAGACAGTCGCACGGCCGGGTCCATGCGACGGATCGTGGCTGCAATTGCTGGATCACGGGCATCGCGCTCGGCATGGAACTTCAACGATTCCGGAACCAGCAGCAGAAGCAACGGGATGCAGAGAAGCGGGACGATGCCACCGATCACGAACCCGCTTTCCCAGCCATAAACATCCAGCAACCATGCCGCCACCGCGCCGCTGGCGGCATTGCCGCTCGAATACCCAGCCAGCGCGATGGCAATGAAGATCGAACGCCGATGCCGAGGTGTCATTTCGGAAATTAGCGTCAACGCCATTGGCAGGCCGGCCGCCATGAAAAGACCAGCGATGCCGCGCAGCATCGCCAATTGAGTCAGGGTCTGTGCATACACGCTGCCCAGTGTGATCATGCCAAACAGGGCGCAGGCCCAGATCAGCATTCGGCGCCTGCCAAAACGGTCGGCCAGCGGCGAAACAATGAATGCGCCGGCGGCAAGCCCGATCTGCTGGGCTACGAAAAGCATCGCCATGGCTTCCGGTGGCTGCCCGAAATCGGCAGCGATCGCCGGGGCGATCTTTCCCACCATGAATATGTCGAAGCCGTCAATAAAGCAGACGAGACTGCAAACCAGCAACACCGCAATCTGCGTGCGCCCGATACGCTGGCGATCGACGAAGCCTTCGATATCGAAATGGGGCATGCGAGATCATTCCGACAGCTTCAAGTGGAATAGCTGTCGCGCAATTTCGTTGACTAATCAAGCAATGTTGGCCTGTCGTGTGCGATCGTGATGGTCTTAGGCAGAGCTAATGAGGGCCGTCTCACCCAGGCGAGCAAAGGGCTCTGTCAGAGCAAATGCACCGGCTGGTAAGGACCCGGGGATAGGGCGACAGAATGCCACGCCCCAGGAAATCCGCCAGCCCGTTCCGCTACTTCAACTCCTCACCCGAGGTGATCCGCCTGGTAGTGATGATGTACGTCCGTTTCCCACTCAGCCTGCGGAATGTCGAAGACCTGCTGTTCGAGCGCGGGATCGACATCTGCCACGAGACGGTGCGGCATTGGTGGAACCGGTTCGGCCCGCTGTTTGCCGCTGATGTTCGCTGCCAGCGGGTGAGCCGGATGCGCGGATTCCGGCAGTGGAAGTGGNACGGTGCGGCATTGGTGGAACCGGTTCGGCCCGCTGTTTGCCGCTGATGTTCGCTGCCAGCGGGTGAGCCGGATGCGCGGATTCCGGCAGTGGAAGTGGCATCTCGACGAGGTCTACGTGAAGATCAACGGCGAGATGCACTACCTGTGGCGGGCGGTCGACCAGGAAGGGGAGGTGCTAGAGAGCTACGTCACCAAGACGAGGGACAAGGCGGCCGCTCTGCGGTTCATGAAGAAGGCGCTCAAGCGCCACGGCTCACCCGAAGCGATCACCACCGATGGCCTGCGCTCTTACAAGGCCGCGATGAGCGAGCTCGGCAATGCCGAGAAGCAGGAGGTGGGGCGTTGGGCCAACAACCGGGTGGAGAACAGCCACCTGCCTTTCCGACGACGAGAGCGGGCGATGCTCCGGTTCCGGCAGATGAAGAGCCTGCAGAAGTTCGCCTCGGTCCACGCCAACGTCCACAACCACTTCAACCTCGAACGTCACCTCACCGACAGACANCTTCGATGAGGAGATAGGGGGCTCCGGTTCCGGCAGATGAAGAGCCTGCAGAAGTTCGCCTCGGTCCACGCCAACGTCCACAACCACTTCAACCTCGAACGTCACCTCACCGACAGACAGCCCTACAAGACCCGCCGCTCGGCCGCCCTGGCCGAGTGGCAAAACTTGATGGCATGAGGGCTGTGCCTATCAGGCGAGCGGTGCGCCTATCGGAGACGAGTTGCGGTTAGACTGACAGCACCCTTCGAGAAGGCCGGGATCGCCGATGACCTGGACGACGCCTGTCTGCCCCTCGCAAAAGCTGCCGACGCTTCGGCCTTCATCGCTGCGACGCGCGTACTCCGTCACTGGCCGCCGCGTGAGTTGAAAGTTGATCTCGACGCTCAGTCCTAGGCCGGACCGTCACGCCTCGAGGACGTACTGGATCGGCTTGAAGCTGCCTCCGTTCGAAGCATAAGCCGAACAGGCAGTGAGGCCGATCACTAGGTCCATCTCGGCGCGGAGGCGAATGAAGTCGCCCGGCTTGCTGATGGGCGGCGCCACTTGCAGGGTGCCGTCCGCCGCAACCGGAACGTTCATGAACAAGTTAAACGCGCACGGGATCATGTCCGGCTCGATACCGTAGGGCGCCAGCGCTTCGGCCAAGTTGCCGAAGCAGCCACGACGGACCGGATGCTCGGGATAGAAGTGGCGAAACGTGGCCTCGCTGCAAGGTGTAAGTAGGAAGTCGTGTCGCCCGACGCTATCCTCCACGATGGTCAGCATGGGGTTCGACCGATTGGACCACAGCCGATTGCCAATGGTCAGGGCGATCGTCTCTTCGTAGTCGAAGGTACGGCCGTTGGAGATAGATTCGCGGACGTCATGGGCGTTGTAGGCGAGCAGGTCTGACACTTGGATCCCGAAAGGATCGATCACCTTGAGCAGTTGGCCCTGGCGGAGCGGAAACGCCACGCCGGTGCGGGGTGCAATCTCGTGGGTGGTCATCACGCGGAGCGCGGGTCGCGGAAGGGGCATTGCCAGTCGTCGTCGACCGCCCGGCCGCTGTACTGGCGTGCTTCGCTTGCCTCGCCATGGCGTGACAGCATCGGATTGGCATGGCCGGCCAGATCGACGTCACGTTCGATGATCTTCTCACGCATTCGCTCGTAACGCCCTTCGTCGCGCAGCCGCTGGAATTGGTCGTGGAGGTTGAACACCAACGTGGGGCGCGGGAAACGGCGAGCCGGTCGCGAAGCATTGGGGTGCAGGCCAACGACGAAGAAGGCCTCACCGCCGAAGCTCAAAGAAAAGTGGGAGTCTGTGGGATCGGCGCTGACCCGCGCATCGTAGGGCTGGCCACGCCATTCGTCCTTGTCGGCGAGAGACTGGATTCGTGCCCACATCGCCGCCTCGAACTGCTCTTCGGTCAAATGGTCCGGTCCTTTGAACGCAACCGCGAGGCTACGAAGACCGGAGGGATCGGCCCGGTAGGCATAAGCCCACTCGAGCAATTCGGAATGGATATGGACATCGTCCCAAGCACTCGTAACCGAGTGGCCAACCAGGACCTTCAGCGTACCACGGGCCAGCGCAGATTTGGCGCCCACGCAGGGGAAAGCGAGATCGGCCACGCCTTCGAGCATCTCGTCTCGCACCTGCGAGCAGGTTTCTTCGTCAACCAACATGAAAACCTGCTCCTGATTTATCGAACAACGGTCGATAGGCGCGCGGGGGCCCGGACTTGATGCCTGTTAGTGCAAGCACGCGGGCTCAATGAGCGGTCTCTGCGTGCCGTGTGATTGAACTTGCGCCGGCCAAGGCCTGACAAAGGAAGGGAGAGGGGGCAGATTGCCCTCCTCTCCCTGTCCCCCTCTCCCTGCAAATCACCCGACTACTGAAGGTTCACCTGCAGGCGACTGTTCAGTCGATCGATCCTGGCCTGCACTTGAGCTTCGTTGCGAGCGGAAAGATTACCCATTCGGTCATGCGGCATATTTTGCTCACTGCTCCGGATGGATCTCAGCTCGCGCTGAAGACTGTAGGCCTCTCGACTGCTCAGCGTGCGCTGGGCCCTGGCGTCAACGACATACTGATCGAGTTGAGAGAGCTGCGACATGACCTCGGGACGGTCAGTCGAGTAACCGGCACGGGGCGCTGCGCGTGCAGTTGAAGTCCAGCGTCCGCGACTGTCATAGAAGCCTGACGTCGTTCCTACGTGCCATCGTCCGTTGGTGTCGTAATAGCCCGGCTGAGGGTCGGCGATCCACGCGCCGTTTTCATCGCGGCGCCCGCTCGCCTGGCCCGCCATCCAGCGCCCATTGGCGTCATAGTGGCCAACCGTTGCGCCCGCGACCCAGCGCCCGCGCTGGTTGTAATAGCCGCTCGCCGTACCGGCGACCCATTGGCCATTGCTGTCATAGTAGCCGTTGGACGATGAAGGGATCCAGCGATTCTGGCTATCGTAGCTGCCGCTCGCCGAACCGTCTTCCCTCTGAGGGACCCAATTGCGGCGTTCGTCATAATACCCGTTGGGTGTGCCCTGGACCCAATTGTTATCGCGGTCATAGTAGCCGCTCGCGCGGCCCGGGCTGACAGAGTTGGCATGCCACATGCCCTGGCTGTCGTAATAGCCGTAGGCATCGTCGCGGCGGTTTGACTGTGCGGGAGTGCGGCCGTCTACCCAGCGGCCTCGATCGTCATAATAGCCGTTGTTCGAACCGCCCACCCACTGGTTGTTGCGATCGAAATAGCCGTTGGCCGACGCCGGGACCCAGTCGCCTTGCGAATTGTAAGAGCCTGCATTCCGGTTGGAACCCGAATTCGAGATCCAGCGATTGTCGTCGCCATAACGACCGTTGGGTGGGCCTTCTACCCAGCCACCGTCACGGTCGTAATAGCCCGTGGCCGCCGAAGAACTGGCGCCCGTGGCGTGCCAGCGGTTGTCATTGTCATAGTAGCCAAAGGCATCGTCGCAATTGCGGCCGGACTTGGCGATCTGGTTGCCGATTATGGCTCCCCCAACCGCGCCAACGACAGTGCCAAGAGTCTTGTCACCCTTACCGGCAACGACGTTACCGAGAACGCCTCCAGCGCCTGCCCCGGCAACCGTGGCGATGGCACGAGTCGAGCTCTGCTGTTCACAAGCGGTGTGGGATCGCGTCTCGGCGCTAGCGATCGACGGCACAAGGGCCGCCGTGGCGATGCTCGCCATGAGTATTAACCTACGCATGATGGAAACTCCTGAAGCGGGCGGAAGCTCACTCCTCATAACGCAAACTAACTCCTGTCAATTTTGTTCCTATTGATTTAAATAAAACTAAAATGATTACAAAACTTGTCCGCCATTTATCTGACATTAATGCTCTAATATAATTAAATTGATTATGTAATAAAGTAGGCGAGCCCGTCATCCGGGCCGATCCTTACGGCTGGAGCGACCGCGATAGGGTTGCCCGCCAGCAAAGGCCGTCTGCCAAGTCCTTCCGCTTCCGATGTGGGGCCATGAGCCGCAACGCAGGAACGGCTCCCGAGCAACGCCCTAGTTTATCATCCACCACACCAGTAGCAGAATGCCCGCCAGGGGCATCAGGACCCCAAAGTAGGCCGGCCCCTGGCCCTCGCGCAGGCTCAAAGACTAATACTCGGCGATTGCAGGCGTCGCGCTTGCGCTACCGCATCTGCCAGGTTCGTATAGGTGTAGCCACCGACCTTGAAGGTTTCAGTAAGAACACGCACGACCCCTAAGGATTCAGCGTAAGGTTTCGGGTGAACGCTGCCGCCTTCGTTCTCCCAATTCTGGGATGCGACATTCGGATTGGAAGGTTGGGACATGATAGGCGCTCCTCGATAGCGGGAGCTCAAGGTCTCTCAGCCGAAGGCGCTAGAAATAATTGCCATCGATGATTTGCATATGGTTAGCGGAATTTCGAATACAACATATGATTGTGTTTTACTTAAATTAGTATAGATAAGGTTGAAGTCGATTAATATGCCCCTCTTCCTTGTAATTTAAAAAATATAAGATATACAGTGTACATCACGAGATAATACCTCATAGGCCCCCGTGACTGAGAGATTCGATGTGCTCCCGCTTGCCAAGAGGAGGACACTGTGGATCTCAACCAGCTCTATTTCGATCACCAGATACTCTTGATGAAGGCAGAGCGGGCTGTTTCAGCCCAACTTCGCCACGAGCACGAGGTCAGCGCTTCTCACATCGCGGGGCGGATCGGCTGCATGCAACGGTCGATGGGCGCCGCCAGCGCTCCCTCTTGGGATGCGCTAGCTGCGATCGATGAGCGCTCTCTCGCCAGTCACGTGCGGCACCAGCAAGGATACGTGGCATGAGGCAAATGCATCCAGGCCACACGCGCGTCGATGCTTTCGCCGGGCGCGGGCTCACAACAGTGATTGAACGCCCCTTGCTCAAGGCCAGATTTGGCGTCCAGGACCGCTCCCAGGAGCAAATTGAACCCGATGAGCCAGGCGTGGCTGGCGGTGCGGCATGCCAATTCGACGTGTACCGCGCGGACCAGGTCCGACTAACTGCGACCCAATTCTCCGGAGGAGATTGGCGCTGGCAACTATTGGATAAGGCAGGGCAAATCCTTGTCGAGGCCGGAGGCTATCCAAGCGAAGACAAGTGTCGGGAGGCAGTGAGAATACTGCAGCGCTACGGCGCCCCCGCCACGTCTGCCCCAACAATTTCCTCAGGCACATCAGTCAGGGATGACCCCTCATGAACTCAAAAGACGAAGTCCAACTCGCCGAGATGGAGATCATCGAAGCGCCGAAGATAAAACTGACTTTGGTCCCGCGCTACGCAGTTGGCGGTTACACCAACACGAACCTCGCCCGTGCGATAGTAGAAGCGAAGCGCGCGCGACGCCGGGGGCAAAGCAGATGAACGAGACGCCCGCAGATTTTCTGCGCTTGGCGGCGGCGGCGCGTTTGGAGGCAGTAAATGTGGTCCTCGAAAACGTCCGCCAAAAGCACCTTATCTCCGCCCAGACATTGGAGGGGCTCGCTCAGTTAGCCAGCGAGGTGACAAAGGTCCGAGCGACGCGCCTGGCAACAGCCCGCGACGTTTCGCCGTGAGGACGGCTAAAGCCGCTGCCGTCGCACCGAGCTAAGCCGCGCCGAGGCCCGACCAACCGCTAACGACCCATTTCGCACATTTCGTCTATTTTGACCGAGTGACGAGTTTGCGCCCATCGCCCAAATCCAACGGCACCCGTGTGTGCGCCCAATCGGTTTTCGCTTCGATCTTTGCCGAACCCTACCTCATGGACGAAGCAACCGTCGTCACTAATGAGCAGCGAGAAGGCGTTCCGCCTCGGCGGCGCCTTGCAAAGCGCCGCGCCGACCCGGTGCCAAGGTTAGTGTAGCATTGAAGGCGGACAGCGCCTCCTGCGGCCTGTTGAGCTGAAGCAATAGTTCGCCCAACTGCTCTCGTGCTGGCACTATCGGTCCTGGCGTCAAAGGCAGCTTCTCCAATGCGTCTTCCTCATCCGCTGCCGCAGTCAGAGCCATGGCCGCAAGATCGGCATCGCCCGCTCCGGAAGCGCGCCACGCCTCAGCAGACTTGAGCAGTGCGTCGACTTGGGATTCCCAGTATGCATCACCCGATGCGCGCAAAGCGTCGCGACAGGCTTGCAATTGGAGGATGTCGCCGTCCGCCGACGCTGGTGTGGGACCGCGAAGGCGGCCAAGGGCGCGAGCCCACCAGACGATCGCAGCGACCTGCGGAGCGGATCCCAGCAAAGGCTCCAATTGCGCCGCTGCCGGCCAGTTTCGGCTCTCGACCGCCAGACGCGCCGGCATCGCGTTGCTAGCATACCCCACTTTGAAGGCTTCGGCGGCGAGGTCACCCATGCTCCGGAGGCTCTCGACAATCTGCGCCGCTTCGCCCGTGCGCCCTTGCTGGAGATAGGCGTAGACCAGATAGTCCATGGCGTGCAGTTCCTCGCCAACGTCGCCTTGGGCGTGTGCGGCAGCGCGCGCGGCGAGGTTCGACAAGATCGAATCGTCCCACAGGCCCAACCGCGTAAAGATATGGGAAGGCATGTGCAGGGCGTGGGGCGCCGAAGGCGCAATCTTCGCGTAGGCGCGGGCTGCAGGCAGGCCAAGCTGCGCCAGTTCAGCGCTGTCATAAGCGTGGATCAGGTAATGCGGGACACCTGGATGCCCGGGCTGCCGTTTCCAGATGGGCTCCAGGATCTCAGCGGCGTGCTTTTGCCGCTCATGCGTTCGATCGGCCGGTGACGCCGTAGCCACAAGCGACAGTGCATAGAACGCTCCAACCTCGTCATCGGCAGGGTTGTCTCTGGCAACCGTGGCCATCGCGTCCGAGTAGCGCATTGCGCGCACGGCCGGCGACGCTTGCTCCGCGTCCGCATAATAGGCACCGAGCGCGGCAACGAGGGCTCGCTCGCGTGGCGTTCCTCCGGGCATCGCTGCCGCGTTTCCGATCTCAGCCTTGCCCACGGCGAGTTCGGCACCGGCAGGTACCTCCCAGAGTTGGTGGTAATGGGTCATGGCGCGGCCCCAATGAGCCATGGCGCAAGCAGGGTCTCGCGCAGCAACTTCGGCAAAGGCAGTGTCGGCGGCGGCGTAGGCGAACGAATGGAGCAGCGCGACTGCGCGATCAAAGGATGCTCCCACCGTCGGTGCACAGCTGGTGACGAAATGGACCGCGCCCAGATGTTCTGGCGCAGGGTGAACGGGATGCTCGTCCTGGGCCACGGCGGGAGCCGCCAAAGCCAAGGCCAGTATCGTTGCGGCAAGCCTAGTTGCCATCGTCCATTCCCCGAGGCAGTTCGTGGCCGGCAGCACTGCCCTTAACGATACTTTGGCCGAAGCGGATGGAACTGTCGAGCAGCCCGCCAGGACTACCGGTCCTCGCTCCGATATCGACTGTCCGCTTTCCACCCATTGCGGGCGTTCTTGCGGCGCGGCTCCAAACCAGATTGCGGATCGTCCGCTTTTTAAGGTCCCACCTTTATGCCTGTTGCAGGTTCGGGTGGAGAGAACTGACAGCGACCTGAGTACTGGGCGGGATCTGCACCGGAAGGGATTGGTCGAGTGTCGCGGCGGTGGCCGGGTGCTCATCGAAAAGGGCAAGACTGCTCTCCACCTTTGCCGATAGGTTGGGCGGCGCTGGGCGGCCTGGGACGTTAATAGCAACCGCTCGCAGGCGCCTGACCACTGGCCGCAATCAGGCCGGAAAATCGGGCGCCGCTAGCATCCCAGGAACGAAACCCCATATCAGGGCCGCTACAGTCGCAAATTGACGGTCTTTGGTGCTTTGCGGCTCCTACTTCCTTCTCTCGCTTCTCATAGCATTTAGGGAGCCGACTCTCGGTCTCCTATCCAGAAGGAATTAGATATGGCTACCGGTACAGTGAAGTTTTTTGACGAGACCAAGGGTTATGGCTTCATCACGAATGAAGCAGGCGGCGCCGATGCCTTCGTGCACATTTCTGCAGTTCAGGCCGCGGGGATGAGCTCGCTCGATAAGGACCAGCGCCTTTCCTACGACCTCGAAAACGACCAGCGTGGCAAGTCGAGCGCGGTGAATTTGCAGGCGGCCTAACGGCAGCCCATCTTGACCAAAAGTTCGGGGTAGGTGCGCTGCACCTGCCCCTTTTTTTGGCTTCGCGCGCTTCGCCAGATAACTCCACCTAAAGTCGACTTGCTCTCGGTTAGCTCCGATCAGTTGAATGACCGCTTTCCACCCATGTCGGTCATTCTGACCGGCAAGAACGCAGATCGGCACTCGCTCCAAAGCGGACCATCTGCAAACGACCCATCGCGGACATTCATCGGGCGCGTCAAAACGGGCAATGGCCATCCCGAAGGAACGCTACGTCGTCACGATTGACTCGTCTGTGAGGACAAAGGACGATCTTTCCAGCCGCATCACTGACACGGCGGCGCTCGCCGTGCCCCCGGCACCGCCACGCCGCCTCCGAATATTGGCAGCAATCGCAGGGCCGAACTTGTTCGCCCAGCAACGCACAACTCGTCGCTCAATGAGGCTCGTTGGCCCAGGCCAGTAATTTCCATTCTTCGTCGCGCCGTACGAACAACCGCAGATTGTGATAATCCCGGCCGCCTTGCGTGACGATGCACTGGACCAGGGCGCGGTCGTTGAAGAGCTGAATTGGCTTGAGCACGCGGATTGTACGTTCGCCGCCCGGTGCAACCTTCTGCAAGAAGGTGCCGGCATCGTCGACGGTCCTTTCCGGGTCGGCCCGCTGGAAGGCGAATTTCGGCGCGAGGACGGCGGCCAGGAAAACGCGGTCACCCCGGTTCTCGGCGTCGTTGATTCTTGCGTTGAGGCGTTTCAGCTCTTCATGATCGCGAGCCCCGGTGGATCGCATCACCAGTACTCCTTCACGGGGACGATGCCCGCCGCATCTGCGCAGCGGTAACCTCTTTGAAATTCGGCGTGGTGTCGATGATGAATCTACCCAGATATCGCCGCTCCAAGGCCTCCAGTTCGCGCATGCTGGTGTCAAGCACATTACCGTCCAGGCGGTATTCCACCCGCGCGTATTTGTACTGGTCCAGAATTTCCAGGTCGATATCGAGCTGGCGCCTCAAATCTTTGGACGTGTAGTCGAGCGCGCCCTTGGTGTATGCTTTGGTTTCGCGCAACAGGATGCGTCCATTCCTCTCGCGGACAACACGATCGAACTTTCGTTTCAGGACAGTGTTGTCTGGCATCCAGACCAGGAATGGAACATCGCGGATTTCCTCGATCGGCGTCGGGGTCGCTTGTGCGAACCGATCGACGTATTTGCGCAGAGCATCGTCAGTTGGCGTAACAGTCTTTTTGTTTCGCCTGAGATTCTTTCGACTAAGATAGTTGGCCTGTAAGTCTGCCATCAGCTCACGGCTCATTTTTTCAGCCGTATTGTCTCTGATTAGCTCCGGATATTTCCGGGGCTGGTTGATCAGGCCGGAAGCTATCCAATCCCGGCCTTCACCGGCATCACCGGCTGCCGAACCACTTGGCGGTTCGCGGCTCACAGGCGGCCTATCGACCCTCCTCATCCCTTGGGCCTCATCGATGGCACGGGCTTCTTCGGAGAACTCTATTCCACCGGTACTTTCTTCGTCGCGGAGCCGGTTCGGACCTTTCTTGCCGGCCGATCCAGGTCGCCGCCCTGCTGCCCAAATGGTCGGGTCACTGGCACCGCCAGGTTTCTGGATAGAGTTCTGCGGCGGGATCGTTCCACTTGGAGGTCGCTCGACCCGAGTTACGGGCGTCGCCCGCTGGTTGCGGCCCGCAAGGCTTGTGCCGGGCTCGATACCTCTTGTTGCCGCCGGCACGTTCGCTGCGGCTGCTCGTCCCTTGCCTGCTGTGTCGGCAAGCTTGCGCAACGCACCGGGAATCGCCGTGGCGGCGAGCAGGGCGGTCGCCCCTTGGCCTATGGCGCCGATGTATTTTCCGCCCGTCGACAGCCGGTCGGTTTCCTTCTCGAACAGGGAAGCGGACTCGGCGTGATCCTGATCGAGCTGACGCAGAACTGAAACCGCAGCGCCAGCGGCCTGCAGGATGGCATCGGCCACGGCCGCAACCAGCGCGATCGGTCCGCCGTACATCTCCAACAACGACACGACATTGCCGATCACATCGAGCGCGGTGTCGAGCGCGGGCTTCACTGCAGATGCCCACACCAGTGCATATTGCGTGAGGGTATCGCGCTCCAATATATTGAGCGCCTCGATGCAGCTGCGCAGCGCTCCTGGAAAGCGCCATACCGTCGATGGGTCTTCATTGATCTTGCTGGCGAGGCTGTCGATCGCGGTTAGCGATTCATTGATCACTTCCGCCAGGAATTGGGTACCGGCTGCCGGACCCTTGTTCCAGGCCCGTACCAACATGACGGCCTTCGGGTGCCAGATCATGAGTTCCAGCAACTGCAGGGCATCGACGATGCTCTTGCGGGGCGCGCTTTGTGTCGATGTTCGGGGCTGAGCAAAGACGGGTTTGGGAGGAGCACGCGCCAGGCCGCGGATCTCGGTGCCGGGGTCGGCGGGAGATTCCTGCAAAACGATGGTCTGCTCGCGCGCCTCCTGGATGCACTGGCGAACAGCGGAGATATATCGAACGTGATTGACGCGATCCATGGTCGAACCGTCGCGCCAGGCGCGCCGATTCTTGGGATACAGAACGCGATAGAGGTCATCGTCGCGGACCGATGCCTTGGTCGCATCGACCGTTTTCACCACGATGGCTGCGGCCTGGCTCAGCATCGCGGGCATCTGGGTGGCGTCGATGAGAATTCGCAGCACCTTTTGACGATGCGCGGTGAGTTTCGCGCTCATCCAGTTGACCGCCGTACGTTCGAGCAATGAAACGCCAATCACCGTCTCACGCTCGAACAGGGCGCGCAGATCCTTCTCATTCTTCGATGTGGTGGATGGCAATTGGCCAGAGGCGATCAGGTCCGAGACGACTTCGCCAACGATCATGTCGCGCGTGGTGCGATGGAGGGCGCTGGAGTTTCGTGCAGGATTGAACACGGTGCGCAGAGATCGGCTGTCGGGTTCTATCCACCCGGACAGCGTGTTCAGGACTTTGCGCTCCTTGGCCTTAGCATAAAGCTTCGCGAGGAACGCTAGTGCCCAGCGCGGGTCCGCAGTGAGATCGAGTCCCGGAACGCGATCGGCATCAACGCGGCGTGGTGCCGGCTTTTCATCCTGCTTGCCCGCAGGAGTTGTTGCCGCGTTTGCGGGCTCGGCCACGTCAATCGCCTGGAATGATACCTGCGACCGGACCCTCGACGACTATCTTCTTCTCTATGTCAGGATCTTCGCGTTCGCCTTCCAGTGCCCGCGCGGCGAGCCGGATATTCTCCAGTTCAGCCCGCCGAACTTCGGCCTGGACCTTCTTCACGTCGAGTGCGCGGTGTATGAGCTTGAAGTCTTCGAGCAACGGATGAGCCCCGACCAGGCATTCGATGTACAGCGAATTCGTCGGCACGATGATCCGCTCGCTTTCCTGGCGAGGCGACAGGAGCCGGTCCTTTATCATCTGCTTGAGCTCTTCACGGCGCTCCGCCTTTTCCGCGGGATCGGTGATCTTCTCCAGCACGGTTTCGGCGTACTTCTGCAACTGGTCGATGCTGTAATTGCCCACTTCGTCGGGATCGCGAAGCAAGAGATCAGCGCCTACGTCCAGATAGTCCTGCATCATATGCAGCGTGATGTAGTTGTTCTCCTTGAGAGCGAAGACCATGTAATTGCCCTTGTAGGCGAGCACGTTATCAAGGTCTGCAACGTCCACGAGCTTCTTCCGAGTGACGGTGACCTCGGGCATGGGCAGCTTGCTTATCAGCGCATCGTCCTTGCCCAGCACGGCGCTGAGGCCTGGCGGCATGGTCCGCCCGTTATCACCTGCAGAAACATTGACGTTAACGCCGTTGGTGACTGGCGAGACGATGGGTACGTCGATGTCGTACAAGCGGAAGAACCGCTGGTCGGGCGGCTCCTGCCGCCAGATGGCCTGCATGTAATAAAGCACGTTCTCTTTGACGTGCACGCGCAGCCGATCGATCTCTGCGACGCGGTCGTAGTGCTCCTTCACGGCGATGGAGAGCTTGTTGACTGCGGACTCCAGCGCGGTCGTGGCGACTTCCAGTTGCGCCATCAATCGCGCCCGTTCGCGCTCGACACGGTCGAGAGCCTGCCGCGAATAGTCGACCATTGCCTGGGCAGCGTCGGTGGCGCCGCTGTCCGCGCCGCCAGTGATGCCGATGGGGTCGAAGATGCGTTTGACGGTGTTGAAGATGCCCTGCGCTTGTTGGGTGTCGGTCAGTCCCTCAACCGCTTCCTGGACGCTGCGCTCGTTGCTGGCGAGCAGACCCATTTGCGTCTGGATCTGCTGGTTGATCTTATCGACCAGGTGTTTCTGCGCGATGGCGTTGGATTCGAGAATCCGGATGTTCACCTCGGCCCCGACGAAGCTCCCGGTGAGATATTCGAGCGCTGGCCGGAAGGAGTCATCGAGGATGCAGCGGCGCAGGATCCAGTCGTGCTGGATCAGCCAGGCGTCGTCGATCTCGTGTGGCGCCGGGACTTCATTGGCCACCAGGATGACTGGAGTGAGCTTGTGAATGCGCTCGCTGATCAGGTACGTGCGCTGGAGCTCATAAAAGAGATAGGTGACCGCGAGTTCATCGTTTGGGTTTTGGATCTCGTGAAAGGTCGTGGCCTCGTCCTCTGAGCTCGCGCTGGTGTCGATCTCCATGCGGTGCTGTTCGCGGAATTCCTGCGCGCTCTTCAGCACACTCTCGCGCATCTCGTTCTTGGTCTGCTGCGAATCCCTGGTGCTATCACCCCCGCCGCTCTGAGTGGCGGTGATCGACATGCCGTCACCGCCAAAGGTTTCGCTGGCGGACAGGTTGAAGTGAGTCTTCTCCTGCGCCTTCTTTACGATCTGCTGGTCTGCTCGGGTGGTATCGGTGGACTCGGTCTTGCGGGTCTGGAGATTGTCTTCGATCTCCTTTTCCGCTCGCGACTTCTTGATCACCGAGCGGGTGGTGTAACGCCGGATCTCCTTGGATGCGAGCGGGATGGTGCTGACGAGGTCGCCGACCTGATAATGCTCGGGCTTCCAGGCCTGACGGTATGTCACCATGATTCCGAAGTTGATGGAATCCCTGGCGAACACGTCGAAGGCGTAGCGCTCGGCCAGCAGTTTCTCCATCTTGACGAGGAGCTGCGCCAGACGACTGGACGCGCCGAGCGGATCGGCTGCCTTGACCTCTCTCGCCTCGGTGGCCCGCAGGGACTGGATTGCCGCGTTACCCACGCCGGGTGAGGCGGTTGCCTGAAAGGTGTTGATGGCTGCCACGGTTACCTCTGCCCTTTCCAACGGAACGTCAGCCGCGTCCGATCCATGAGCCGCTCGCCGAGCTCGCCGAGCACGTATCGACCGAGCAGCAGCTCGTTGACCACCTCATCTTCCGAAATGAACTTGAGCGTGCCGTTCTGCATCTGCGAGGCGTTCAGCACCACGCGGTCGATAGGACCGTGGCCACCGCCGAAGTTCTGCAGGTCTGCGCTGTAGATTGGCCGCTGGCTATCGCGATCCCACTGCTGGAACGTGATCTTCTTCTTGTAAGAGTTTGAATCAGTTTCGAGCACCATTTCCACGGCTCCAGGCGGCATCACGTTCTGCTCGGGTGGCCGTAGCTCGATGATGTTGCCGCGGCCTTCGTTGAGCTTGAGCGGGAACTCAGCCCACGTCACGCGTACGGGGCGGTTGCCGGCCTTGATGAGCTCATTGAAGGCCCACTCGATGAACAGGCTGGCACCGCCGGTCGCCACCGCCACCGCACCCCGGGCCGCATCCTCAGGTGTCGGTGTCGGCAGTCCGCCGCTCTTGGCCTCGCTTCCCCCCGGTCGCAAGTTGTCAGGCGTCTCTTCGTCGACGAATTGACTGAGCTTCTTGATTTCATCCATCAGCCGCCGCAAATCTTCGAGACTGCCCACCGGAATGTCAGCCGCTGTGGAACCGCTGAAGTCCTTAAGCCTTACGTACTCGCGATAGAGGTCCTGCCCCAGAGTGGTCAGTTGGCCATCGAAAATCCGTGTCCAGACGTGCCGGAAGGCGATCTGCAGGGTGTGAAAGTCGTGGTAGGCGGTAACATCCGATGCCCCGATCCGCAGTTCGAAATTCTCCCGAATTTCCTTCTGCACCTTGTCGTCGTCGGCACTATTGGGAATCTTGCCGTAGGTAAGTTGGGTTTCCGGCGCCGTCACCGATTCCATCTGCACGGCGACTGCTTCCTCGACCATCGGACTAACATCTCGTGCCTCGAGCGCCGATGTCTTGCGTCGCACCACACCTTGGCCATTCCCATTCTCGCCGGGACGCTCAGCGTCCACGAGGAGCCTTTCAGCTTCGATCTCAGCTGCGAGCGGCGCATGTTCCGGCTCGGTCACCAAGGTGGAGGTCCGGCTCTTGCGGTCGATGTATTCGATGAGTTTGCCCAGATCGACGACCGATTTGCCGTTGTCGCCCTTCTTGACTAGTCTGCGCAGCTCGGGCGTGTCGTGCAGCGCGAGGCCGCGGCGTTCGCCCCCGGATCGAAGCTCTTTCACCCGCTGGGTTATGATTTGATCGAGTTCACCCGACGGATTTGACCCGGGTGCGACATAGTGGCGCTGACCGCGCTCGCCGATGAGTGTGTCTGCAGTGAAATTCTTGAACGCGGCTTGCAGCCTTACATCGATGGCTTCGGCATCGGCGCGCAGCGGCTTCAGATTCTCGGTGAGTGCTCCGCGGACGTTGGCGTCAGCCTGAAACGAGGCATCGATGGCGGCGCTGAAGACGGTCGGAGGTCTCGCCTCCTTTTCGGATCCTGACCTCCCGGCCTTCGCACTGCGTTGCCGGCTATCACCGCGCACGAAAACGTTCGCTTTTAGCGCCGCAAGGTCCTCATCGGTGATGCCTTCGATTGTTCGCAGATCGTTGATGCTACGAAAGCCGCCGCGTGCATTTCGTTCTGCCACTATGCGGACGGCGATAGCCCTCCTGACGCCAGCGCCTCTCTCGAGAGCCGCCCTAGTTGAAGCGTTCAAGTCGAGCTGCTTTGCCATAGTCGCTCCTTTCCGGAGGAGGGCCGCATTCTATGTGTGAGCTTTACTTATCACTCATCGGGTCATTTCGAGAGTCAGAAGATGCGAAAGCGCCGCGAGAGAGGTGCTGTTGGACAATCGACCAGGAACGCTACTTCTTCGATCGTAAGACTTACAAAACTCGACCCTTGGTTGCCGCGGCCGAGTGGCAGATGCTTGCGAGTTAGTTGCTGTCTTCGGGTGCCACGTGCAGCAAGGGGAGACCAGTTGCGCTCAAACTGACAGCGCCGCCACCTAGTCTGGCCCATTCCGGACATCGCCCGAGATCATCCGGTTCATTGCCCCGCGTACGCGAGGTCTCCTTTTCTCGTCTGCATGACCAGGTCGGCTATGTGCAGGAGGCGAAGCCAGTCGGTTGCTCGGCTGAGGATCAGATCAGCGGATCAGTCTTTGTCGGGCCGCCAAAAAAGCAATAGTCGCAAAGACCACTGCGGTGCTGGGCGATGTCCTCGATGGGAAACGGCAGGGAGTCGAGATATTCGAGCTCGAAGGGCGGCCCGTTACGAGGCAGGACGCGGTCCAGCGAATAGTTGCGCAGCATCCTGCAACGGCCCGGAATGGCGGTGCGGTGGATCGCGGAGTTGCGGCCCACAGCGACTTCGGTGATGGAAGTCTGGCTGCCGCCCGGTTCGACCCGAACGATGGGCACAACGGTCTGATGGCTCCAGCGGACGAAGGGATGCGAGCGGTCTACGTAGTCAGTGACCGGCATCGTCACAGTGCCGGAATAGATATTGTCGATCTCGGCACCCAGGGTGCGATAGAGTCGCACATCGACAAGGAGCGCGTCGATAGCGAGAAAATCGACCATCGAGCCGTCGACTCCGATTGAGAGACTGCCGGCTGCCAGAACATCGCGCTGGAGAATAATCTCGTTGGTGTCGCGGCGCCTCACCGTCCAGGCGACACGGAGCTCGGGATCGCTCATCAGGACATCGACCGGCAGTTTCAGCACGAAGCGCGGGGCGGCGGCGGCGGCCTCTTCAGCGGAGATCGAGTATGTTCCGCCCAGCTCCGCACCCCACCACATGTCCGGACGGATCCGAATACCCGTATAGAGGCCCTCGGCGTGACTCTCGAGTTCCTCGACCCGCAGCTGCATTTTCGGGCGGGTCACGCCGATCAGGGTGAATTCGCGATTGCGCCGGCTCATGTACCGTTCGAGCTGACTGTCCGGCGTTTCTCCATCCTCGATCCCGGATTCGATATTGCCGCGGATCATGCTGACATAGGCTTCCATCACGGCGGCGCCGAGGCCGAAACTCAGCATCGATGCGAGGATCTCTGCACCGACCGCCCACCAGGGGCGTGTGATGTCGACCTGGATGTCGTCCATCTCGAACCAGATCTCTTCAGCGCCGGGATAGCGAACTACAAAATGCTCGCCGTATTGCTCGTGCCATTCGTCGACGGTGTCCGGACGCTTGAGGCGCGGCCGCGCCTTGACCGAGAAGTTCACGCTGCCGCCCGATTTGGAGGCTCGGCCGATGATTTCGATGTAGCCATCATACGGGACGATCGAGAGAGCCTCGAGCACTGCGCCCTGTTCGGCGACACCATCCTCGATCTTGGTGCGTATCAGGCCGAAGGCCGACGGCAGCGCGCGCGGGGAGACCCAGATGCCGATCTCGTGGCCGCGGGTCTCGTCAGTGAGAGGGCCGGTGCCGCTGGTCGAAATCTCGTCATTGTCCACGTCGAGACCGACAAGCAGGGTCTCCGGCGCATAGGCGGCACGCGCCGTGAGGCTCGGTTCTGCCGCAAGGCTCCCGATGAATTCGAGTGAGAAAGGCTTCAAGACCGCGTTGATGGTGACGAAAAGTCCACGCATGGCCTGGAGCAGGGCCGCGCGAAACGGATCGGACGCAAGGAGATCAAGTTCCGGCTGGGAGAACAGGCCTCCGCTGTAGGGGTCGATCGAGAGATTCGTGAATTCGAGCGTGGCGATATCCACGTTGACCGATAGCTCGCCGGCAACGACCTCGACCATGGCCAGGGCCCTCATCGTCATCCGCATCTTAACCTTGCGCGCGAGCGGGCCGAGGGTAAACGGGCCCCATCCTTCGAGATCGAAGAACATGCCGCCGGCATCGGGAAAGCCACCGATCCTGACCTGGGGCAGCGCGAAGAAGATGCGCGCGCTCGCCCCGGGATTGCTCATCACCAGCTGCGGCGTCGCTAGTCCGGCATTGTAGGTGGCGCGCAACAGGAGCTGGAACAGACGCTGATGGATCGAAACGGTGGCTGCGAAACCGCCAGTGCTCATCCCCGTCACCCCTTGTTGCTGCGAACGGAAACGGTAGGGCCGGACAGGTTTGGCTTATAGCAATAACCGATGCATCGGATGATTTGAATCAGCGCGAAGAAGCTCAATCTAGGACTGACGCCAATCGCAACGCTTCGCCTCAAATTGCCGCGCGTTCTTTCGAGACGCGATCCTTACCGCCGACCCCGCAATGACTATAACATGCGGTTCGAATATTTCCAAAGGGGGCGGTGTCAGAGCAAACGCACCGGATGGCGCCTTGGCCGACTTGAGGCACGACAGCGCATGCCCCGATCTAGGAAACCAGCCAACCCGTTCCGCTATTTCAACTCCTCACCCGAGGTGATCCGCCTCGTGGGGATGATGTATGTGCAGTTCTCGTGGTCGCTAAGGAACGTCGAGGAACTGCTCTCCGAACACGGCATCGACATCTGCCCCGAGATCAGCGCCAGTGGAGCCGAGTTGGCGTTAGGCTGACAGCACCGCCAGTCAGTCGCCTGCAATTTCTCGGCCTGAGGAAAGTCACGTCATGATCGTGATCGGGTTTGCATCCGCCGCGACGGCTTTCTCATCGATTGATGGGATTATGAAGGACGTTGCTCGACCGCCTGCGGTTGAGTGGCAAGGGCGCGTTCGATCAGCGTGGCCTCTGCCAAATCGAAACTGTGCTTATGGTCTACGTCGATCGGACCCCAGGGATAATCCAGCCAGGAAATTTCAATGTTGGCGCCAAGCCTGCGTCCGATGACGTTCAGGAGACCCGAAACGTCGGCAAGCTTAAGCTTGTAAACAATGAAAGGCCAAAGGCCGAAGGCCTTAAGGATGCGGATGTGCCGCTTGCCGAACTGGCCGCCACTCTCGAAGACCTTGACTGAATTCAACGCGTTTTCATTCTTCAGGCCGTAGAGATTGCACGAGGAAAAGCCGCCGTCCTTGAGGCGATGGAAGGCCAGCCCCGAATTTGCATATTCGCGTAGCACCACGTCTTCCTTGGTGAGACCGACCAGGGCATCGGCATCGCTCGCATGAAAATCGCGTACGAAGTCGCGCACGATCTCGGGCGTATGAAGTGCGTTGTCGCCAGTCGTGATGACCAAGGGCAGTGCCTTGTCGATCTGTTCGACCGCCTTCAGCACGCTGTCTGCGAGATTGCCGTGTGACTGTATGTAGACCACGCGGCCCTCGTCGACCCAAGCCGACATTTTCGGAGTTGCGGTGAGTATGTCAGGACGATCGACGGAGACGTGAGCCCGATCGAAGCAGCCACTGTCGAGCAGCGCTTCAAGCACGCGTTCCAGCATCACCTGTCCGTCAATCTCGACCAGGCACTTGTGCGACTTCTGCTGCAGCTTTGCCACGGGATCGTCCTCGCCACGACGGCTGGCCGCCATGACGAGTACCGAAGCCCTCGGACCGGTTCGGTCCGGCGACGAGTCAGTTGGCGTTGTCATAGACTCTTCGTTGTCCTTGCTGCCTGGTCGCTTGAGAAGACGGGAAAGTGGCTCTGGCCATGATCTCGCCTGCGTGGGACAGATCGGGCAACCGTTCCAATGCATCGCGCAAGTGGGCACGGGCGTCATCGTCCAGCACCCCAGCGCAGCACTTGTCGAATTTGCTCCAGTACTCGGCATCGGTGAAAGGTGCCGCCTTGCTTCCTCGAGGCCAGGCGATAACCGCCTTCACCTTGCGACCGTCCTTCAACTCGACGTGGACCTCGGTCGGGAATTCGCTTTCGGCCTTGTCGACCGGATGCCGGTGGATGATCGGGAACAGGGCCCGGACATCCTCGGACATCACCTTCTCCGGCGTGAAGTCCGCCAGGGTGCAGTCTCCGCGAGCGAGAATGCAGCCCACGGCATATTCAGCGGAAAACTTGGCCTCCAGGGGATTCTGCGGGTCCGTGTAGAACACATTGTTGAAGTGTACTTGCGGCATCAGGAGATCGACCGAGACAACATCGGCGGCGGTGAAGTCGTACTGCTCCTTGAGATCGAGAAGCCCGTCCATCGCGCGATGGATCGCTCCGCAGGTGGGGAAGCGTTTCACGCGGAACTTGTGTTCGGTAATCAGCAACGGTTCGCCCACGTTTTCGAGCGAGTAACGCAAGGTCTGCCCATGCTCGACGTGGGTCATGGCATCGCGCAGCTGTTCATAGTCCGGGCCGACCATCAGCCGATTCATCCCGGTGGCACCATCGAGCGTCAATGCCCCCGCCGTGACGCCTGCCTGCGCAAACCTCGCAGCCATGATGCCGCCCTTCGCCGCCAGGCCCGCGTGGATCGGTTTCATCTCCGTGCCGAACTGCGACATGAAGCCCCCGGACATGCTGGTGGCGATGGAGAGAGCTCGGGCGCAGGTTTCCGCATCCAGCTTAAGAAGCCGCGCGCACGCAGCGGTCGCCCCCATTACCCCCACGGTGGCGGTCGCATGCCAGCCGCGATTGCGATGCGTGGGGTTGAGCCCTTGACCGATCCGGCCGAGTATCTGCAGTCCAACGATATAGGCATCGATCACCGCAGGTCCGGAAAGCTTCTCCTCTTCCGCCACCGCCATGATCGCCGGCACCAGCACGGCGCTGGGATGCGCCTTGGGAGGATCGAAGTTGTCGTCGAAGTCCAGCACGTGGGCGATCGCGCCGTTGACCAGCGCGGCCCAAGGCGCGGCCAACTTCTGCTGCTTGCCGAAAACGGTGCATGGGCCGTGCCCCCAGGCCTCAACCGTCGCAAAGATCTTGTCCGCCAGGGGATCGACCGCGCCGGGCACCATGACGGCGATCGTGTCGATGAACTCTCGATGCGCCCATTCGCGCGCGTCCTGCGGCCAGTCGTCGGCGACACCGGCAATCCAGTCGCCAAAGACTTCCTGGGGTTTCCGCTCGATCCGATGCACTGGTCTAGAGGCGTTGATCGCTTGCGCCCTTCGGCAGCACTGACTTCACGTCGTAAAGGGCTGCACCGGGCTTACCGAGCGCACGGATTCCGTTTTCTCCCATGGCCAGGAATTCCTCATGCGCCACAGCCAGGATAATGCCATCGTACTTGCCGGTTTCGAGAACGGTCACAGGACGAATGCCGTATTCTTCGGCACATTGGCCCGCATCGACCCAGGGGTCGTAGACGTCCACCGCAAGATCGAATTCCCGCAAATGACTGACGATATTGGCGACTTTGGTGTTGCGGTGATCCGGACAACCTTCCTTGAAAGCGAAGCCCAGCACCAGGACGCGCGGACTTCCTCCGAGCAAGCCCTTGCGCCCCATCAACCGCACGAACTGGTTTGCAACGTACTTTCCAACCCGATCGTTGATCCGCCGACCGGCCAGGATCACCTCGGGATGGTAAGCGATCTCTTCAGCCTTGTAGGTGAGGTAATAGGGGTCGACGCCAATGCAGTGCCCGCCCACCAGGCCAGGCCTCACAGGCATGAAGTTCCATTTCGTGCCGGCAGCTTCGAGCACCTCGATGGTATCGATGCCAAGCGCGTTGCAGATCATCGCCAGTTCGTTTGCCAGTGCGATATTGAGATCGCGCTGGGTGTTTTCCATCACCTTGGCCGCCTCTGCCACGCGGATCGAACTCGCCCGATGCGTGCCCGCCGTAATGATGCGACGATAGAGCCGATCGACAAAGTCTGCAGCCTCGGGCGTGGAGCCGGAGGTGATCTTCATGATGTCGCCGACCTTGTGCGTCTTGTCCCCGGGATTGATCCGCTCCGGGCTGTAGCCGCAGAAGAAATCGCTGTTGAAGGTCAGGCCTGAAATGTCCTCGAGGATCGGCACGCAGAACTCTTCGGTGCAACCGGGATAGACAGTGCTCTCGTAGATCACGACGTCGCCGCGCTTGAGAACGTGGCCGATAGCGCGAGTGGCGCCTTCCAGCGGGCAAAGGTCCGGGTGGTTATGGTTGTCGAGCGGCGTCGGTACGGTGACGACATAGATGTTGCAGGCCGCGACTTCGGCCCAATCGGCCGTGAATGTCAGATGGGTCGCGGCCCCTAGTTCCTCTGCACTCGTCTCCCTCGTCGCGTCGTGCCCGAGCTTGAGCTTATCGACACGCGACGTGTTGATATCGATGCCGATGGTCGGGAATTGCTGTCCGAGAGCGACGGCGATTGGAAGGCCGACATAGCCGAGGCCCACCACACCGACGCGCGCATCTTCCAGCTTCAGCGGGAAAGTGGCCGGTACCTGCTCTTCGTGAACTTGTTCGATGAGAGGCTGGGCCATAGACTGTCAGTGTCCTGTCGATTGAAGCGGCCAGTAGCCGGAAAGGATGCGTTCGCCCCGTTCGCCGCGTTCGACCTCATCGATCACGCGCTTGCCGATGCCGGACAGATTGCCCTGATGCATGCGGTAGCAGAACAACGGCTCGGCCAGATGACGACCGTTCCAGCCATCGGCGACGATCTTCTTCCACTTGTGGTGCTTGGTGCCCTTGCGGATTGCAGAGTCGTAAGGCGCTGCTTCAAAGACCGGAGCGGCAAGGCAAGTCGCGGGTTCGGGGACGAACGAATATCGCTCCAGCAATGCCTTGTCCCAGGCGGTGGACTTGCCGCGATCGAGTTCCTGGCCCGTCCGCGAGATCAGCATGCAATCGGTGTAGATAAACGCGATTGTCTCGTCGTCCTCTCGCGCCCGCTCCAGCTCGGCAATGGTCCGCGCTGCATAATCCGGCAGGAGAATGTCATCGCTGTCGAGGATGATGAAATAGCGGCCGGTGACATGCTCCAAGGCGCGGTTGAGCGCGCCTAGCTTGCCGACGTTCCGCTCCAGAACGATCAGTCGCTTGGAACGGACGTTGCCTGCAGCGGCCAACGCTTCCTCGATTACCTCGACGGAATTGTCCGTGCTGGCGTCATCAACGACGATCAGTTCGATTGGGCCATAGGTCTGCGCATTGATCGATGCGATCGCCGCACCTATGAATTCCCCATAGTTGTGGTTGGGGATGACCACACTGAGCACGGCATCATTTGCGAGGTCGTCCAAGCCGGACTCCTTGAGCGCTGCGCCAGATTAACCTGCCGGGAGTCCGCAACGATCCGGTTCCGACAGCACCCCATGTAAGTCGAACATATGGGGTGACTGTGTAGCTACAGGTCTTTCGCTTCCCGCGCAAACAGGTTGGATGCAGAGCGGTCCAGCCGTGCGACAAGTTCCCCACAGATTTGGCTCACTAGCCGCTTTTGCTCGTCGGCCATGGAAGCGCGCTTCTCGGCGCTATCGAGCTGAAACTGCTGCTTGTCGCTATCGTCCTTGGAGTGGAACCTGAACTGCTCCAGCATCAGCGCCAGCTCCGCACCGTCTGGCTTGAAGTTCAAACCCCGCTCCAGGATCGTGGGAAAACTGGCGGGATCGATATCCTTGTAATTGACGTGCACGATACGACCCGGGGCCTGCTCCGCTACGTCGAGGTAGTGGGCAAAGCAGTGGGCAAGATACTCGACATCGCCCATGTCCTGCGTCGCGCGCCAATCGCCCCCCATCAGGAAACCCGCCTGCCTGCGTCCCTTTGCCCAGAGCACCGCGCTGGTCTCGCGGAGGACGGAGACGATGACTTCCGCCGGGTCGCGATAGAGGAACAGCGCCGGTACGTCCGGAAAAGCTCGCATGGCGAAATCCAGGTAGAGCGTGTTCCAGCTGATGAACTTGACGAAGGCGTGAACCTGCTCCGGCCTTCGGCGGCGGGTCATCGCCAGCACCAGGTTGCGGAACGCCTTGAGGTTCTCCGGGCTCGCCTCGGCCGGCTGCGTCCAGTCACGTGTGATCGTGGCCCAGAAGCCGCGCTGCAGCGGACCGCCTTGGTTGATCACCACGTGCCGTGGAGAACGCGCAAGGGCTTTTGCCGCCAGCGTCGATCCGCATCGCGAGATGTGAAACAGGAAGCCGTCCGGCTCGATGGGGTCCGCGAGGATGCGATCATCCTGGAGGATCGCGAAATCCGTCGAGAAGGCATCGCCGATCTGGCCACTCTGGGCCAGCTTCTCGATCGTGTACATGAACTGCCATTCGCGAAACGGATGGTCACCAATATCCGCCCATAGCACCGCGCCGCCCCCTGGCTTGCTCTCGGGGTCGATGGCGACAGGCACCATTCCGGGAGTTGCGCGGATGCGTTCGATTGCCTCGTCCGTGCGAAGGCGTTTCTCGACGATACCGGGGATCAGGCCTGCGACAACTTCGTGGTCCGGTAATGCGTAAAGCGCTTGCACGTCGATCGGTCGCTCCGGCTGCGGAAGCACGATAGGTCCCTATCCAACGCTTGGCAAACGAAGGTCGAACAGGCACATCGACTGTCAACGGGTGTGCGGTTCGTTCAGCTCCGCAATGCGAGAGGCGAAACTATGTCAGGCTGGCTCTCCAACCTTTTACCGCAAGGTCTCGACGATAAAGCGGGCATGCCAGTGCTGAACCCCGCCAACGGGGACGTGGTGGCGTCCGTGCGAACCTATTCCGAAACCGAGATCGATGAGATCATCCGCAAGGCGGACGCCGCTCGCCATGACTGGGCCGCGGTTACCGCCAAGGAGCGTTCAGCCATACTGCGGGCCTGGTTCGACCTCATCATCCTCCATCGCGAGGAACTGGCCGAAATCTGCACGCGCGAATGCGGCAAGCCCCTGGCTGAAGCGCGCACCGAAGTCGACTACGCCGCCAGCTTCGTCGAATGGTATTCGGAGGAGGCCAAACGCGCCTACGGGGAGACCATCCCCAGCTTTGCCGTCGGCAAGAGTATTGTCGTGACCAAGGAACCGGTCGGGACGTGCGCGGCCATCACGCCGTGGAACTTTCCGCTCGCCATGATCACTCGCAAATCCGCTCCGGCGCTTGCTGCAGGATGCGCGATAGTGATCAAGCCGTCCGAGGCGACGCCGCTGTCCGCGCTGGCGCTCGAAGCGCTGGCGGTGAAGGCGGGCATCCCGACCGATGTCCTCAGGATCGTGCCAAGCGACGACGCGCCCATGGTCGGGAAGCTGTTCTGCACGCACCCTACCGTCCGCAAGATCAGCTTCACCGGTTCCACCGCAATCGGCAAGCTTCTGCTGGAACAGGCGGGCAGCACGGTAAAGCGCGTCAGCATGGAACTTGGCGGTAACGCGCCCTTCATCGTGTTTGGGGATGCCGACGTCGATGCCGCGGTGGATGGTGCGATGATCGCCAAGTTCCGCAATGCCGGGCAGTCGTGCATCGGCGCCAACCGCATGCTGGTGCAGCGAGACGTGCACGATCTCTTCGTGGAGAAGTTCGTGGCACGCGTCAGCGCCCTTAAGGTCGCAAACGGCCTCGAAGAAGGCGCGCAGATCGGCCCACTGATTACCGACACGGCCTTCAAGAAGGTGGAGTCGCTGACCGACCTCGCGCTCTCGCAAGGCGCTTCGCTCGCATGGGGGGGGAGCCACCACAATGCCGGCGCACAGTTTTACACGCCCACGGTCCTGACCGGCGTAGCGCCGGACATGGATATCGCGCGGCAGGAAATATTCGGCCCGGTTGCCTCGATAACGTCCTTCCAGAGCGAAGATGAGGCGCTGCGTCTCGCCAATGATACGCGCTACGGCTTGGCGTCTTACTTCTACACCCGTGATATCGGTCGCGTGGCCCGCGTGATGCGCGAGCTGGAGTACGGGATGGTGGCCGTGAACGAGGGCCTGCTTGGCACCGAGGTCGCGCCTTTCGGCGGCATCAAGGAATCGGGTCTCGGTCGCGAAGGTTCGCGACACGGGATGGATGAGTACCTTGAACTGAAATACGGATTGATCGGCGGGCTTGGTACCTGAGTTCCTGGCTCGCAGGATGCAACCACGTCGATCAAGTTCGACCGCGTCTAATGTAGACGCGTTCGCATTGGACTGACAGCACCCTTTCGATCGGTTCAGGCCATCCAGCTAAGCCGTGCAATGATTGAACGCGCCTTTGGCTTGGACCCTTCCGCCCGCTGAACTTATCGCTCGCTCGGGATCTGTCTGGAAAGAGAAGCAACGCGATGTCGAACTTGAACCCCGCGGCGATGGCGCAACAGTTGGGCAAGGGGCTGCTGTCCTTTCCCGTAACCCATTTCGATGACGGAGGTCGCTTCGCCGAAGGGGCCTATCGTGCGCATTGCGCCTCCATGCTCGAGCAGGAACTGGCCGGCCTGTTTGCGGCGGGCGGCACGGGCGAGTTCTTCTCGCTCGCTCCTGACGAAGTGATCAGCGTCACATCTGCTGCAGTTGAAGTTGCCAAGGGAAGAGTGCCGGTGGTTCTGTCAGGCGCCGTAGTCGGAGCGCGAGTCCAGGCTTCCAATGGAGATCGGTTAGCATTGGGCTGACACATCGCCCGGCTAGCCACTCCTCGAGATCGCTGGGGCCTGGCGCCAAACCGCGGGGTCCTGCGTGGTTTGGCGGACTGACCGCGCTGGAAAGAGCTCTTCCCCACTCAGCGCTGGCCGGGCCCGGCCTATGCCGGCGGCCGACCGCGAGCTCCCCTTCCGTAGTGTTACGTATTGATGCACCGATCCTGCGGTCACACCTCATTCAAGTCATTGTATTTTAAAGAATCGGGGGGTTCAGTTGCGTCCGGAAGCCGGTTCACAGCAAGGCTTGCGGACGACGATTCCGACCGCGCGATCCGTGCGTCGGATCACCACTGGCTTCGCCGTGGGTCTTGCTGCTCTGGCCTCCTCGGCTGCCGCGCAAACCGAAGATCTGCTCGTGCGTGAAAGAGCGCGGCTCGAGGCCGAGCGTCAAAGGTGCGATCAACGGCTTCGATGCTGCGCTTCGCGATGAGACCAGCATGGGGACCTATCTCGAGCAGGTGCGGGACGGGGCCGTCCACCTCGCCAATGCCGACATCCGCACCCAGGCAACCGCCGCTGGCCACGCTGCGGCAACAGCGGCAACAGCGGCGGCCGAAGCAGCGCTCAGCAAGGGTGCGAGCAAGGCGGTGCCGGATGTCGAGGCGCCAAACTTACCACCAAAGCTCACGATCCGCGACCACAATGAGCATCACCAGGCCATTGTTGCTGACCTGAAAACGCAGCTCAAAGATCTTGGCTATCAAGTCTCGGACAAGGAAATTTCGTTTGGCGATTCTTGCGGAGCGGGGCGGTGTCGACCGGACATCGTTTACGTAGCACCTAATGGCAAGGTGGCCATTATCGAGGTAAAGACTGGCGACGCCGAGTTAAGCATCCGACAGAGCGAGATTTTTCCTCAGATTAGAGACGGTGACTCTATTCCAAGGGGTCAGGTCGCTAAAGATTTTGATCTAGTTCCAGACATTCCCCTCAAAGATCAGGGCTATCCAAATGGCATCCCAATTTACGAACAGGCGTTTCCAGGATTAGGAAAATGACAAATAAAGACGTCACGAAAATTTTAAAAGAGCTCGGATGGCTGGCATTAACTGATGAAGTTGGAGATCGGTATGCTACTATAAAATTGATTGATAGAAATATCAATTTTATATACGGCATCAAAAATACAAGTAATTATCAAAAGATTGAATCATCACTTTCTGTTTATACTGACATTTTTTCTTATACGTGTGTTTATATACATGGGGATAGTAATGGGGCGTGCCCACTTGTGGTTGCGCGGAGTGGTATTGATATTCGTGCGCCAGAAATTCTCGAAGAGCACGTTCGTCAAGCTTCAAACGAAGCGATCGCATGGGCAAGCGCGCAGGATCTGGACAAGGCGCTTCAAGAGCATGCAGAGCTTCCGACTAACGCGCCCGGGAACAGGCCTATCCGCCACCTCGCAGCCTTGGCCATTTTGGGCAATGTCCCAAGGCTCAAATATTATCAGGCGAGCTTTGCGGCCGGCAACAGGCTTGGGTTTGTGCCCTACATAACCAAGGACTACGTTGATCGAGCTGTCGCACTGGCCGAGAAATATTCAGATCACGCCTCGACCGTTCCGGAGTGACTTCGAAACATCCTGCCCGCCAATGTGACACTTTCGCCCGGTAAAGCGACGAAATTGAGTGGGTAGCCTTGCGATTTAGTATCGAGTCCTCAGAGCTCGCCCGCGACTTGTTCCCGCGGCCCTTTAATGAATCGTGCCTCCGAAAGCGCTGACCGTCGCTATGGCTTAAGTCAATCCGCGGTTTCCACGAGGAGCAGCAATCGTATTGCTTGTGCTAGATTGGTCAGATTGAGGATCTTCTGAGCGCGAACGCTATAATTGGGGGAAAGTCGATGCTTTTTCATTTATTGGTGATGGCGGCAAGCACTACCGCGGCGCCTACGAGCCAAGCGGGTGCGCGAATTGGGACCATCGAAAGCCTCTGGGCGGAAACAACAACGTACATATGCGCAATCAACCGCCCAAACGGAGCTAAGACGCTTCTCGCGCTGCAGACTTTCCCCGTTCAAGAACAGATCAACCTCCGCATCGTGGGGTTAAACGGTTGGCCTGAGGGCGAGGTGTCTGCCAAGATTCCGGTCGCGCTCAAGGTGCCAATTCCTCCCTTCGAGGGCGGAATTTCACACGTGGGAATCTTTGTCGTGCCGATTGCGGAACGAACTCATCGGTTTCATTTTTCTGTCAGTCTAGTCCCGCTGCTAAAGGATGATCGACCCATCGAGTTGGAGGGTGCGACACTGATCAATCGATCCGCGACGCTTACGATCAGCGCGCCGTCACCGACGGGGGCCGGCCCAAGCGAGAATATCGGTAGTGGATTTTGTGAAGCTCAGGCCGATGATGAGGTATTCAGCATCGTCGGTTGAAAGGTCCTGTCGGGCCAACGCCCGCCTTCCTTTGACCAAAGTCAAAGTCTTGCCCGCCCCGGAGACCTAGGGGGAATTCTCCGCAGGAAATCGAGCAAGACATGGATACTGTCGTAGCGCGAACCGGGTTCTGGTTCGTGGTCATCCTTCTAGCTATCGTCGCCGTGGCGCTCTCGCAGGACGCCGGATACGCCGCGCACATGACCATCGTCGCGCTGGCGGCGGGCGTGTGTCTGGTCGTGAGCATGACCAACGTCGACTACACTGCCGTCGCCAATGGCATCCTGCGCGTTCCGGCTGATCCTTCGCGCTATGACGACGATCCGATCCGCTGGGGCGTTATCGCCACGGTGTTCTGGGGTATCGTCGGCTTCCTCGCCGGGGTCTTCATCGCCCTGCAGCTCGCCTATCCGCAGCTGAACTTCGAACCCTACCTCAACTTCGGGCGCGTCCGTCCGTTGCACACCTCGGCGGTGATCTTCGCGTTTGGCGGCAATGCCCTGATCGCGACCAGTTTCTACGTCGTGCAGCGCACCTGCCGTGCGCGGCTGGCGTTCCCGCAGCTCGCCCGGTTCGTGTTCTGGGGATACCAGTTGTTCATCGTGCTCGCCGCGAGCGGTTATTTGCTCGGCGTCACGCAATCGAAGGAATACGCCGAGCCCGAATGGTACGTCGACTGGTGGCTGACGATCGTCTGGCTCGCCTATCTGGCGGTGTTCGTCGGCACGATCATCAAGCGGTCGGAACCGCACATCTACGTCGCCAACTGGTTCTATCTCGCGTTCATCATCACGGTGGCGATGCTGCATGTCGTGAACAATCTCGACATGCCGGTGAGCCTGCTGGGGTCGAAGAGCTATCCGTTGTTTGCCGGCGTGCAGGGCGCGCTGGTGCAGTGGTGGTACGGCCACAATGCGGTCGGCTTCTTCCTCACCGCCGGGTTCCTGGCGATGATGTACTACTTCGTGCCCAAGCAGGCCGAGCGGCCGATCTACAGCTATCGCCTGTCGATCATCCACTTCTGGAGCCTGATCTTCCTCTACATCTGGGCCGGTCCGCACCACCTGCACTACACCGCGCTGCCCGACTGGGCGCAGACGCTGGGCATGGTGTTCTCGATCATGCTGTGGATGCCGAGCTGGGGCGGCATGATCAACGGACTGATGACGCTCAACGGCGCGTGGGACAAGATCCGCACCGATCCGATCATCCGCATGATGGTGATGTCGCTGGCCTTCTACGGCATGAGCACGTTCGAAGGGCCGCTGATGTCGATCAAGAGCGTCAACTCGTTGTCGCACTACACCGACTGGACCATCGGCCACGTGCATTCGGGCGCGCTCGGCTGGAACGGCCTGATTACCTTCGCTGCGGTCTATTACCTGGTGCCGCGGCTGTGGGGGCGTGAGCGGCTTTACAGCCTGCGCATGGTCAACTGGCACTTCTGGCTCGCGACCATGGGGATCGTCTTCTACGCCGGGAGCATGTGGGTGGCCGGGATCACCCAGGGCCTGATGTGGCGTGAGTTCGGGGCTGACGGCTACCTCGTCAACAGCTTCGCCGATACCGTTGCGGCGCTTCATCCGATGTACGCGCTGCGGGCGGTGGGCGGGGCGCTGTACCTCGCGGGCGGCCTGGTCATGGTGTGGAATGTGTGGGCCACGATCCTCGGCCGTCTGCGGACCGAGGCTCCGATGAGCGACGCCGCCTTCGATCCCGCCAAGGATCGCCCGATCGTCGCAGTCCCGGCCGAATAGGAAATCACATCATGACCGGTTTGGCCCAGCGCCATAAGAAGCTCGAACGCAACGTGACGCTGCTTGCCCTTGGCGCGTTCGTCACCGTCGCGATCGGTGGCATCGTCGAGATCGCGCCGCTGTTCTGGATCGACAACACGATCGAGAAAGTGGACGGCATGCGGCCCTACACTCCGCTCGAACAGGCGGGCCGCGACATCTACATTCGCGAAGGCTGCTACGCCTGCCACAGCCAGATGATCCGCCCGTTCCGCGACGAGGCCGAGCGCTATGGCCACTACAGCCTGGCGGCGGAATCGATGTTCGACCACCCGTTCCAGTGGGGCTCCAAGCGCACAGGGCCGGACCTTGCGCGCGTCGGGGGGCGCTATTCCGACGAGTGGCATGTCCAGCACCTGAAAAACCCGCAAAGCATGGTGCCGGAAACGGTGATGCCCCGGTACGGCTTCCTGGCCGATACCGCCCTCGACGTTGGCGATCCCGAAGCGCGGCTGCGGGCGCTGCGGCGGGTTGGGGTGCCGTACACCGACCGCGACCTTGAGAGGGCGATCGCCGATATCACCGCGCAAGCCGACCCCGAGGCCGATGCAGGCGATCTCGCGACCCGTTACCCGAAAGCGCAGATCCGCGACTTCGATGGCGATCCCACGCGCCTGACCGAGATGGATGCGCTGGTGGCCTACCTGCAGATGCTCGGCACCCTGGTCGATGTGAACGCCGCTGCCGCGCAAGAGGAACTGGCGCAGGAGACCGGGCGGTGAGCGCGCATTCGACTTACGACATGCTGCGCCACCTCGCTGACAGCTGGGGCCTCTTGGCGATGCTGCTGGTGTTCCTGGCGCTGGCGCTCTGGCCGTTCCGCCCCGGTGCCGGGCGACGCAACCACGATGCGGCGAACCTGATTTTCAAGGATGACCACGATGGCGAATAGGCGCCTCGACGAAGCGACCGGTACCGAGACCGTCGGTCACGAATGGGACGGCATCGAGGAGCTCGATACGCCGATGCCGCGCTGGTGGTTGTGGACCTTCTTCGCGACAGTGGTTTTCGCAGTCGGCTACGCCATTGCCTATCCGGCCTGGCCGCTGGTCGAGAAGGGCACGGAAGGTGTGCTCGGGTGGACCAGCCGCGGCGAGTTCGCCCGCGAGATGCAGCACGAACGCGATGGCCGTGCGGCGTTGATGGCGCAGCTCACAGCCACGCCGATCGAACGCCTGGCCGACGATCCCGAGCTTATGCGGGCCGCGGTCGCTGGCGGCCGCGCGGCGTTCAAGGTGAACTGCGTCCAGTGCCATGGATCGGGCGCCGCGGGTTCGGCTGGCTATCCCAATCTCAACGACGATGACTGGTTGTGGGGCGGGGACCTCAAGACCATCGAATACACGCTTCTCCACGGCATTCGCCAACCGGGCGAGGACACGACGCGAACCAGCCTCATGCCGGCTTTCGGCGGTGCGCTCAGTTCGGAGCAGATCGGGCAAGTGGCCGATCACGTCCTGAGCTTTTCAGGCAAGGCCAAGGACAACGCCGCGGGCGCGCAGTTGTTCGCGGATAACTGCGCCGCCTGTCACGGCCCCGCGGGCACCGGCAATCGCGAGCTCGGTGCGCCTAACCTGGCGGATGCGATCTGGCTTTACGGCGGCACTAGCGAGAGCATCGCCCAGCAGATCCGTCAGCCGCGCCACGGTGTGATGCCCGCCTGGCAGCACCGCCTCGATCCGGTGACCATCCGCATGCTGGCGGCCTACGTCCATTCGCTGGGGGGCGGTGAGCAATTCGTGGAGGTTGCCGCGAACGCGGCAGATCAGGCCGATGAGCAGCGTTGAGCAGATAGCTCCCGAAAGGCCCACCAAGCTCTTCGCCAAGCGACAGTCCGTCCATCCCCGGCGGATCGACGGACCGTTCCGCCGCTTCAAGTGGCTGGTGATGTTCGTCACCCTGGCGATCTACTACGGCACCCCGTGGCTGCGCTGGGATCGCGGTCCCTATGCGCCGGACCAGGCGGTGTTGATCGACCTCGCCAACCAGCGCTTCTACATGTTCGGCATCGAGATCTGGCCGCACGAATTCTACTTCGTTGCTGGCCTTTTGATCATGGCCGGGATCGGCCTGTTCCTGGTCACCAGCGCCGTCGGGCGCGCGTGGTGCGGCTATTCGTGCCCGCAGACGGTGTGGACCGATCTGTTCCAGCACGTCGACCGCTTCGTCGACGGAGACCGCAACGCCCGCATGCGGCTCGATGCCGCGCCGTGGAGCGCCGGCAAGGCGGCCCGGCGGGCGTTCAAGTGGACGATCTACCTTGTCATCGCCTTTTGGACCGGCGGCGCGTGGATCATGTACTTCGCCGACGCGCCGACGCTGACGCGCGACTTCTGGAACGGCGACGCAGCTTCTGTGGCTTATGGGACGGTTGCGGTACTGACCGCCACGACCTTCTGGCTCGGCGGTTTCATGCGTGAACAGGTGTGCATCTACATGTGCCCCTGGCCGCGCATCCAGGGCGCGCTGATCGACGAGAAGTCGCTGATCGTCACCTACAAGGATTGGCGCGGAGAGCCCCGCGGCAGCGTCAAGAAGGCCGAGAAGGATCCCGGCGCTTTCGGCGACTGCATCGACTGCAACTTGTGCGTGGCGGTCTGTCCGACCGGCTACGACATCCGCAAGGGGCCGGACGTCGCCTGCATAACCTGCTCGCTGTGCATCGACGCTTGCGACCGGGTGATGAAGGAGGTCGGCCGGCCGCGCGGGCTGATCGACTACGCCACACTCGAGGATTGCCGCCACGAGGCGGCAGGTGGCCAACCCCGCCCGGCCTGGCGCACGCTGCTGCGGCCGCGGACGGTGATCTACTTCACGATCTGGGCGGGTATCGGGCTCGCCCTGCTGTTCGCCCTGGGCACGCGCACGCATCTGGGGATCTCGGTCGAGCCCGACCGGAACCCCTCGTTCATGCTGCTCAGCGACGGTAGCGTGCGGAACGCCTACACCGTCAAGCTGCGCAACATGCAGAGCCGGCCCCGCGCGCTGCAGCTTGAGCTTGAGGGTATTCCCGCAGCCGAGATGTGGACTGACGACATGCCCCGGCAGGAAGCCGCCCGGAAGATCGTCCGCGAGATACCGCCCGACACCACGCTGCCGCTGCGGGTCTACGTCATCGCGCCGCCCGGCAGCCCACCCCAGGCCTTTGGCTTCGCCGCCACGACGCAGGGCGAGCGACCTGAGCGGGCGGCCAGCGAAACCAGGTTCGAAGCGCCGGAGAACGAACGATGAGCAGGCAATTCACCGGGTGGCACATGGCTACGATCCTCGTGGCCTTCTTCGGCATAGTGATCGCGGTCAACTTCACGATGGCGCGCTATGCCTCGTCGACCTTCGGCGGCATCGTGGTCGAGAACTCCTACGTCGCCAGCCAGAAGTTCAATGGCTGGCTCGATGCCGCGAAAGCGCAGGAGGCTCTGGGCTGGAACGCTGTAACCACATGGCGGCCCGACGGGCGGCTGGCGGTGGCGGTGACTGGCGCTCCTGCGGGCACCAAGCTCACCGGTGTCGCCCGCCATCCGCTAGGGCGCGTAGCCGACATTCCCATCGCATTCGGCGGTATCGGGGAACGGCGCTTCCTTTCGCGTGAGGCTTTGCCCGAGGGCCGCTGGATCCTGAGGCTCGAACTGGTCCAGAATGGCCAGGTGTGGCGACGCGAGGAGACGGTGCAATGACCGCCGTTGCGCTTGCACACCCTTCGACAGGACGGACGACGCTGGCCGTCCCCGGTGCCCATTGCGCCGGGTGCATGAGCAAGATCGAGCGGGGCCTAGCCGCGCTTCCTGGGGTTACCGGGGCGCGGGTCAACCTTTCGGCCCGCATGGTCTCGGTCAACCATGAAGCGGGGCTGGATCGGCGCGGGCTGGTGCAAGCGCTGGCGGACCTCGGTTTCGAGGCCCAGGCCCGCGTCGATGGCCCGGCACGCGCGGACTCCGCGGTGAGGCAATTCCTGGCGCCGCTGGCAGTGGCCGGCTTCGCAGCGATGAACGTCATGCTGCTGTCTGTCAGCGTGTGGTCGGGCGCCGATGGTTCGACTCGCGACCTGTTCCACTGGCTCAGCGCCCTGATCGGCGTTCCCGCGATTGCCTATGCCGGGCAGCCGTTCTTCCGGTCCGCTTGGGGAGCGCTGCGCAAGGGCCGCACCAACATGAACGTGCCGATCAGCCTGGGTGTCCTCATCGCCACCGGCCTGAGCCTTTACGAAACGATGGTTCATGGCAGGCACGCCTGGTTCGACGGCGCGCTGATGCTGCTGACCTTCCTGCTGGCTGGCCGGGCGCTCGACGCGATGATGCGCGACCGGGCGCGGGCCGGCGTCGATGCCCTGATCAGCCAGGCGCCGCAGGGCGCGACCGTGATCGGTGAAGACGGAACCCTCACCTGGCAGGCCACCGATGCCCTGCGTCCGGGAATGGTCCTGCGCGTCGTAGCTGGCGAGCGCCTTGCCGCAGACGGTGAGATCGTCAGCGGGACGAGCCAGTTCGACCAGTCGCTGCTGACCGGCGAGAGCCGCCCGATCGCGGCCCGCGCGGGCGATCAAGTCCTTGCCGGTACCCTCAATCTCACCGGTCCCGTCGACGTGCGGGTAAGCCACACCGGCCACGATACGACACTGGCCGAGATCGTGCGCCTGATGGAGGCGAGTACACAGAACAGGTCGCGCTACGTCCGCCTGGCGGACCGGGCGTCGCGGCTCTACGCGCCCGCCGTCCACACGCTGGCGGCGCTGTCGGTCGTGGGCTGGTTGATTGGCGGGGCAAGCCTCTACCAGGCGCTGGTGATCGGCGTGGCCGTGCTGATCATCACGTGTCCTTGCGCCTTGGGCCTGGCGGTTCCGGTGGCGCAGGTCGTGTCCTGCGGCGCCCTGATGCGGGCGGGGATCATGGTCAAGGACGGCTCGGCGCTCGAACGGATCGCGTTGGTCGACAGGGCTCTTTTCGACAAGACCGGCACCCTGACGATGAGCCGGCCAGAGCCCGATCCGAAGGTGCTGGCTTCCTTCGATCCCGTGGCGGCGTCGGTTGCCTTGGCTCTGGCGTCGCATAGTGGGCATCCCCTCTCGCGTGCGCTGGCGGCGGCGCTCACCGCTGCCGGACATCGTGCCGCGGAAATCGATACGGTGGAGGAGCGGCCGGGCGACGGCGTTTTCGCCCGGTGGCTGGGGCTCGACGTTGCGCTCCGCCGCCCTGAGGCTGCGAATGGCATCGCGGTGAGCCTTCACATCGAAGGCAGGCCGCCCTGGTTGATCCCTTACGACTATCACTTGCGGCCGGATTATGCCCAGGCGCTGGCCGAGTTGCGCGATCTTGGCGTCGAAGCCTCGATCGTGTCCGGCGACAATGTTGCGGCCGTGGCAGAGGTTGCTCGGATGACAGGGCTTAGCGCTCAGGCCAACGCCTCGCCGGGAGACAAGCAGGCCCTGATCGGGAGGCTGCAAGCGGCGGGCCGGCGCGTGCTGATGGTCGGGGATGGCCTTAACGATGGCCCCGCGCTCGCCGCTGCCGATGCCTCGCTCGCACCGGGTTCGGCAAGCGACGTGGGCTTCCAGGCGGCCGATCTGGTTTACACTCGGGATTCGCTACTTTCGATCCCGCAAGCGGTCAGGGCGGCACGAGCGACGACGCGGGTGGTAAAGCAGAACTTCGCGCTAGCGATCGGGTACAATGTCCTGGCCGTCCCGCTCGCCATGGCAGGTTTGGTGACCCCGCTGCTGGCGGCGGTCGCCATGTCGACCAGTTCGCTCGTCGTGATAGCGAATTCGCTGCGGTTGGTCAGGGCCGCGCGATGACGGGGCTCGCCATCCTTCTCCCAATCGCCTTGTTCATGGGGCTATGCGGGCTAGCCGCATTCTTTCTGGCGCTAAGAAGCGGTCAGTTCGACGACCTTGACGGTGCCGCCCATCGCATTCTGATTGATGATGAAGAGTAGACGGGACGACCAGGGGGATGTCCTATTCGATCCTGTCGTTCTGGTTCCCTGTATAATGCGTTAGGCAGGGGCAATAGCCTCTTAATAAAGTCATTTATCGCATCTGCGCCAATGCCAATGTTCAAATGAACAAAAAACTAGACATTTATTTACTATAGATGCAAATATTTAGCATCGAGTCGCTCATGCGTTAATGACATCAGTGACGATCGCGATCACCGCTGTGCCTATTCCTTCCATTCCTTCAGGGATGGTTGAGCATCGCAACGATCGCGCCCGGTCAAGCTTAACTCCGAACAGCAGCCTTTTGCTGCCGCAATTTAGCGCAAGCAACGCGAAAGGAGAATTGCCGTGCCGCAGTTTCGCGACATCAATGTCAACGGAGCGGCCGACCTGCTAGGCGTGGGACAGCAGCGGCTCAGAAACCTCAGTCGTTTTCAGACCGAAGCAGTCTCCCGAGGTGCGCCACCTCCAGGGCCGGAGATCGCGAACATTCAAGCGCGCCAGGCGGCTTCAAACGACGAGGCCGCCAGTCGTGCAGTCCTTCAGACCTACCTTGAAGACGCGGGCAGCGAAGTTCTTCGAGAAATCACGGCGCCGGATCGTCCGGAACTCGTGCCTGACATGCAGCTTGTGACGAGTTCCAACACGCCCGACCTTAACGCTCGCAGCATCTCCTATCAGCAGTCCGCTTCGTCCGTCCCCATCTTTGGAGGCCGTGTCGTTGTCGACATCGATGCGGACGAGAAATCGTTAGTGGCGATAAATGGCAAGCTCTCCCCTATGCCGACCGAGAACCCGGTCGCGACATTGAGCCCGGCCGACGCCTGGTCGCACCTGCAGACCTGGGCGCAAGGGTATGGCGAGGTTCTCACGGGCTTACCAACCGAGCCGCCATCGCTGACCTGGCACCTCGACGAGGACACGGATGCTTGGGCGCTAGTCTATCACTTCCGGTCCGTGCCGTTGCCCGTGCCCCAGGAACCAATCCCAGCCGGTCTTCCGTTCGCCATTCCGGAAGGTCTGTGCTGTGTCCGCGACGGCGCTCGCCCGGCGCTCTACGACTATTTCGTGGATGCAAAGGACGGCTCGGTGCGCTTCTATTTCTCGAGCGCGCCGACGGCCGATATCCCGGTGCCAATGAAGGGTCTCGATTACCAAAACCATGATCGCGACTTCTTCGGCTTGAGCAACGCAGCCACCTTTTTCCTGGTGGACCCCCTGCGAAACATCGCGACCTACGACTACGGGAATGCCGACCTCGATTTAGTGCCGCCGGCTCCCTTCCCCAGTCAGGCCATTAGCCACCCCACGAACAACTTCGGCAATACCCGGCCAGACGCCGTCGCAGCGCATTATCATGCGCAGGTCGTCTATGATTTCTATAACAACGTGCTGAAACGCGATGGCATCGATGACAAGGGCATGGCGCTTGTGTCAGTCGTCAATGTCTGGGCGAGCAGCGGAGGCAGCCCACAACCTGACTGGGGAAACGCAGCCTGGTGGAAGGGCAAGATGTGGTACGGCCAAGAAAATGGCCAGAGCTTCGCGAAGTATCTCGACATCATCGCCCATGAACTCACGCACGGGGTGACCGAAACGTCTTCGAAACTCATTTACCGGCGACTTTCGGGAGCGCTGAATGAGTCATACAGCGACATATTCGGGATCGCGATTGCCAACTGGTGGCCTGGCGCTCCCAATCCAGTCTCTACTTGGACCTGGCAAATGGGCGTGGGCCTCGGCCCAGGTGGCGGCGCGATGCGCGACTTCGCAAATCCTGCTGCGGCGGGCCAACCTGACCACATGAACCAATATCAGGTCTTGCCGATCAGTTTCGATCAAGGCGGGGTCCATATCTACAGCGGGATCCACAACCGAGCCATCCACTTGTTGATGACGGCGCAAACCCCGACCGGTGACGCGGCCTTTCCGATCGAGGAGCTAATGCTGCTCCTGTATCTCACGCTCACAAGACTTACGCCCACGTCGGAGTTCGGTGACAGTAGGCGAACCCTGGAAAACGTCGTTGGCGTCTATCATGCGTCGGACCCATTGACGCTCGCGGTACGTAAGCAGGCGATTGCCGATGCTTTCGGGGCTGTCGGCATAACTTGAGGAAGGGCCGGGACCGTTCCGGCCCTTTCAAGGGTTGAGCCATCGCAAGCCGCTCGGACTAACAGTTCACCGCGAAAGGTGTCTCTGAGGGGAGGCGAGACGAACTACTCGCGAAGCTAAAGTCACGACCGTCAGGGGACCACGCTGTCAGTCCAGTGAGGTGAAATCCTCAAACATCAATACGGGTTTCCCCCGGTGCAAACTTCACTCAGGAAGGCGCATAGCTTCTTGGCCACTGCATTTTTTGCACCTGGAATGCGAAATGGGTGTGCTTTTTGAAACCGGCGACATGCTTGCACGTCCCGAGGTTGAAGGGTGTTGGATGCGCCCATTACTTCGAAACTTATCGGCCGATATGGTCCGAACCGCCAGGAAAGGGCTGCGCCGCCGGTCGCTTCTGAGTTCGACGGCGCTCCTCGTTGCAATTGGCGTTCAGGCTTCCCTTCCAAGTACCGCCACTGCCCAGGTGGTCACGCCGCAGCAGGCGAATGGCACGACCATATTGCTGGATCAGCCGGTGAGCATCAGCACGACCGCTACCGGTGCAGCAGGCTATAACCTTCACGCGCTCAACCTCGACACGAGCCTCGATAACCCCATCGACAGCTACCAGCTCAGCGGCCGCCTCGGCCTCAGAGTGAAGTGGTAACAGCAAATACGGGGCACGGCGACACTCGCTGAGCTCCAGGAAGCCCGCTGGCGCTTTCCGTTATTCCAGCCTGACTCTCAAGGTGACCGGCCTCGTGCGCTTCAGGTGAGTGAAATCGCTACCGACGTCTGCCTCGGTCGAGCCCAGCACATACACAATTCCAGGAACCCCACCTGGTCGATCCCCAGAGCAACAGTTCGCCGCAGGGCTGTGCCTGTTCGAGTGCTGGATGGTCGCGTGCCGGAGCCTGTCTTTCAAAGACCGACGTCAATCGCCGAAACGGACGATGAGAACTGCTTGAGAGAATATTTGAAATAACAAGCAAAAACGCCAAATGTATATGACCATATTTGACGGACAATATAAGGTAGTATTCTGATAGAAGAGTATGCCATTGAGATGAATGCAAATATTCAAGAAATTTAACGTAAATTGAACTCTCATTCATCTTACATAAATTGGCATTAACTATATTGTGATGCATAAACGTTTGCGATCATTGATTTTTTCAAGAGATCCGCACGGCAGACTATACGGGAAGTTACGTATATCCCCAATCCGTCGTGATATGTACCAGGCTTAGTCTGGTTAAAATTGGCTATGCCCGCGTGCATCGCCGTTCAAGATGAAATTAAAAGCAGCGTCGTCAATAAATGACACTCACGTTCGTCTTGATTACATTTATCTATTTGAAAATAACATCATCATCTTCTGCGTCTTTAAAGATGTTCAGGGGTGTAGATATTTTTAGGATGTAAGTAATGGTTTTGCTTGTTAAGGATGGTGATTACGTGCGGGTTGACCGTCGGCGTACTGTTGACGTCGAGCGTCCGTCATCGGCGCGTGCGACGCTCGCTGTCGCGACTGCGCCGGGTCGGGGATTCTTCACGAAGAGGAACCTTCTAAACTCATCGGCCCTGTTCTCTGCAGTGGTCCTTGGTTGGGGGCCGTTCTCCGGTGAGGCCCAGGCTCAGGTCACCACGCCGCAACAGGCGAACGGCGTCACGGTATCGCTGGATCAACCCGTGCAGATCGATACGGCGGTGACAGGCGCCGCGGGCTATGGGTTGCATGCGCTCAATGGCGGGGTGATCACCAACGGTGCCAACAGCATCGACCTGAATGCGCAGAATTCACGGGCCATCGTTGCTGAGTCTGGCGGGCAGATCAGGCTCGACGGCACGGGTGGAACGCTCGAGATCGACAGTCAGAATCAAGCAAGCGTCGACAGCCTGTCGACCGTGTTGGCGACAGGAAATGGCAGCCTTGTCGACTTGACGGACGCTACGATCACCGCCTCATCTGCGGGCACCTCCGGCTTCAGTGCGGCAGAGGCGGCTTTTGGCGGCACCCTTCGGCTCACCGACTCCACCGTCACCGCCTTGGGTGGTGCGCAAACCGTTAGCGAACGTGGGCCGCAGGCAATTTTGGTTGCCGGCGAGGGAAGCAAGGCCGAGCTCAACAATGTGACGGTCTTTACGACCACCACGATGAATAGGGTTGGCAGTGCCGGTATCCTCGCAGGTCAAGGTGGTGACGTCGTCGGGCGTGATATTGACATCAATATTGTGGCCGTCGGAGATCTTGGAAATAAAATCGGTGTTCAGGCGCTTGATGAAAATTCTACCATAGTAATAGACAATCTTGATATCGAAGCAACAAATGGCGGCGCGCCTGGTGCCAATGCCTCTGGCGTTCAGGCTACTACTCGAAGTGATATAACCATCAACTCCGGTAATATCTATGGCAACGCCATGAATGCTGGACTTTCATCGAATATTGGCGCACGCTTAACTGCTAATGATGTTCATGTTACGTCGACCAAGACGAGTCCTATTTCAGGGCTTGTGAATGCCAGTAATGGCGGCAATCTCACCATGGTCGGTGGCAGCGCCAAGTATTCTTCGGCGCTCGAATCCGTTGTCGGTACCGCAGCGGGACTCAATTCGGAGCTCAATCTACGCGGTACCGAGGTCTTCCTTGGCCACGGTAGCGTGACTGCGGCCGGAGGCATTGCGGTGCAGGCGCTAAATCGTGCCACCGTCAACCTCGACAATGCAATCGTCACCGCGGAGTCATTGGCCAGCACGCGTGTGACCGGATTGAGCGCGACTGGCGCGTCGACGCTCACCATGACCAACGGCAGCGTGCTCAACGTCAAAGGTGGCGCCAACGCCAACACCAGCCTCAAGAACCCCGGCGACAACTACAGCGTCGGTGGTCGCGTCGGCGTCCGCTTTAAATGGTAACGTCAGGCAAGACCTGAAACGCCAACTCAAACAAGGCCGGCCCCAAAAGGGCCGGCCTTTCTTCTTGGCCCTGTCGTTCGATTGCCGAATGCAGGGCGCGCGCACGCACACGTCGTTGGGCTGCCTTGTGCAATTCCTCCTGTTCAAGCTCGCCGTGGTTTCGGTCTTGAGCTATCTGATGCTTAAAGGCGGCGCAGCATTGCATTGGATCCCGCATGAATGGTCGACGAACTTATCGGGGACATTCACCTTCCTGGGCAGCGATTTCGAACGCTTTGCGGCTATCTCGCAAGTGACTGCTGGCATGCTGGCCAATGTCGAGGCGTTGCGCGCCTGATGACGCAGGGCTCTTCCTCCGACGATCCGATCGAGGAAGGCGGAGCGCCCAACACTGTCTTCCTGAGCTATTCTCACGCCGACAAGAAGCAGGCCCAACTGATCGTACAAGCGTTGGAGGGCGCTGACTTTCGGGTCTGGTGGGATGGGATGATCGAGGGCGGCGAGCGCTTTTCGGAGGCGACCGAAGCGGCGCTCGATAGCGCTCGTGTCGTGGTGGTGCTGTGGTCGAAGTCTTCGGCGGCCTCGCATTGGGTGCAGGACGAAGCGACGCGCGGCCGGGACACCGGTCGCCTGATCCCGATCTCGCTCGATGGAAGCCTGCCGCCACTGGGTTTCGGGCAGTTCCAGGCCATTGACGTCTCGGGTGTGGCGAACAAGCCCAACAGCGAGCCGATGCGCAAGCTGCTGCGCGCTGTTGCCGCGCTTCATGACCGGCCGGCACCGCCACTCCAGGTGAAGCAAGGCGTCGCGCTGCCCCGTAGGCAGCTCCTGGTCGGCACTGGAGCGCTCTTGTTGGCCGGTGCCGGTGGATTGTTGTTTTGGAAGGGAAGCGGCCTGTTCGGTGGTGCCGGAAGCGGGCGAAGCGTAGCGGTTCTGCCCTTCGCGAATTTGAGCGGCGACCCGAACCAGCGTTATTTCTCCGATGGGCTGACTTCTGAAATTCGCGCGCAATTGTCGCGCAACGCGTTGCTCGAGATTGTCGGCCAGACCTCTTCCGAAAGTGCGAGCACGGAGAACCGCGACGCCAAGAGCATCGCGCGCGAACTGGGCGTGGCGTTTCTCCTCGACGGCCAGGTGCAGAAGGCCGGCGATCGGGTCAAAGTCGATGCAGAGCTGACCGATGGATCGAGCGGCCTCAGCAAATGGGCGCAGAGTTACGAGCGTCCTCTGACGGACATTTTTGCCGTCCAGGCGGAGATTGGCGCGGCGGTTGCGAGCGCCCTGTCGGTGGCCATCGAAGAGGGTGAAGGCAAATCGGCTGGCGCCGACGAAGGCGGAACCGACAACGTGGCGGCGTTCGATGCCTATCTGCGCGGTCGCGATCTCTATGAAGCGGGTATCGATGAAACGAGCGATCGGCAGGCGCTGAGCTATTTCGATCGGGCGATCGCGCTCGACCCCCGTTACGCGGGCGCCCACGCCGCCCGCTCCCGCGCCTTGGCAATTATTGGCAACCTTTACGCCGACGATGCAGAGCGCGTCCGCCTCTACGATGCCGGCGTGGTCGCTGCGCGCAAGGCCACTGAGCTCGCGCCCAAGTTCGCCGAAGGCTTTTCGGCACTGGGCTTCGCGCTGGCGACCGGGAAGCTCGATATGCGCGGCGCACGCGAACCGTTTGAACGGTCGTACGAACTGGGCCGCGGCAGTGCCGACATCCTCAGCCGCTACGCTACGTTCCGTTCGAACCTGCGCGACAATGATCGCGCGAAGAGCGTGATCGCCCAGGCTTCCAAGCTCGATCCGCTAAACGCGCGGACGTTCTGGTCGACGGGCGACATCAGTTACGCCGGGCGCGATTTCGCTGGCGCGATACCTGCCTTCGAACGGGCGATCTCGCTCAATCCCACGCTGGCCGGCGGCCATTCCTCGCTCGGCTTTGCCCAGTTCATGCTGGGCCGCCTCGACGATGCCCATGCTTCGTTCTCGAAAGAGGAGAGCAGCGTGCGCCGCCTGCCGGGCTACGCAATCATCGCGGACCGGCGCGGCGATCGGGCTGGGGCCGAGGCTGCGCTCAACGACTTGATCAAGGAATATGGCGACAAGAGCCACTACCAATACGCGCAAGTCTACGCCCAATGGGGCGACCGGCCCCGTGCGCTCGCGGCTCTGCAAAAGGCCTGGGAACTGCGCGACGGCGGGATCATGCTGATGTACAGTGATCCGATGCTCGACCCGCTGCGCGAAACCGACGGCTATCGCGCGCTGGCCAAGCAGGTTGGCTTCACATAAGTTATGTTTGGCAACGAAGGGGAGACCTCATGAGGCATATCCTGACATCCCTACTGGTACTCGGCTTGGCTGGCAGCCTGGCGGCCTGCCAAAACCAGGACGAGACAGTCGACGCGGCGGCGACCGAAACGCCCGAGGCACAGACCGGCACAGTCGAGCGGACGGGGCCCCAGGAGCAGACTGGAACCGTCGAACGCACCGGCCCGCAGGAGCAAACTGGAACGGTGGAACGAACCGGCCCGCAAGAGCAGACCGGAACAGTGGAACGGACTGGTCCTCAGGAGCAGACAGGCACGGTCGAACGGTCCGCGCCAACCGAGCAGTAGTCAGAAGCTAACTAGCCGATCCCGGCAGCCTGACGACCTGCCCGGGCTTGGCCGCTCGCTTCGCTTCGGCGATCCAGTCGGCGTAGTGCGACACGCGCGTGTAGAGCGCCGGCTTGCCCGCGCCGCAGCCTTTTCCGGCTGACACGATGCCGACGAGGCTGCGCTTGCCGCCATCTTCTTGCCGGGTCAGCGGCCCGCCGCTGTCGCCCTGGCAGCTGTCCTTGCCGGCCATCACCTTTCCGTCCGGCCCCAGGCTGCCCGCACAAAGCGAGCCAGGGCCGAAGGAGGCGCCGTATTCTTCCTTGCAAGGCGCGTCGGTTAGGTAATTGAGCGAGACTTGCTGCAGGTCGGCCGGGTTGCGTTGCAAGCGGCCGCTGCTGTCGAGGCGGCCTACGGTGTCCTTCTCGCCTCGCTGCCCCATCCAGCCCCAGCCCGTCACGCGCAGTAGTTCCAGCTTGTCGAAGTCGCGTGAGGTGGGCTGCATCAGGCTGACCGGAGCGAGCCGCCCGGCATCCTGGAATGCTGCCAGGCGCTTGTCGTCCTTCAGTTTGATGAGGGCGATGTCATCGAGCATGGTCTGTTTGGTGTAGCCCTGGTGGATCACCACGGAATCGATCGGGAAGATCCCGTCGCTGACCGACAGGTTCTGGGTGCCCAGGCGGACGTTGCGATCGGTCAGGACGTTGCCGGGCTTGCCGTCGAAACTCGGGATATTGTCGACGCAATGGGCGGCCGTGATCACGAAGCCGTCACCGATGTAGGACCCGCCGCACTTGTGCGAGAGTTCGTAGCCCTGCCGCTCCTTGAGGTAGATCTTGCATTCGTCACCATCGGCGAGCTTTTCATCATAGGCCCGGTCGGCGGCGGTATATTTGGGCGAGGAGAGGATCTCGGCTTGCCACGGCGCCGAGCCGGGCTTGGCGGGCTCTCCGCCAACGATGCGCCCGCCGCCTTCGGCCTTGGCGCGGCGCGCGTCGCAGGTCTCCTTCAGGTCCGCGTTCGCCACGGCCTTGGGCGCGGCGGGTTCGGGCGCCTTCTCGCAACCGGCCAGCGCGCCACTGAGCAAGACCGCGGGCAACACCGCTTGGGCAAACCGAAGGTTCATTCGCTGAATCCCTTCTCAGTGACGAGGGCCGTAGTGACCTGCGCTGACCAGTCGCCGACCGCCGTGACCCCCGTGTCGCGAGCGCCCTGGCTGCTCGAGCACAGCAGCCGCTCCAGCGGAGAGACGCATGCGGCTAGATCGCGGGCTCCGTTGCCGCTTTGCTGAAAGGCTTCGGCGCGGATCGGCCGGTCGGTCGCAATGGTCAGGAAGCGGTAGGGTCCGGCCGCGTCGAACGCCATTTGCGAACGGCGGTAAGGCTGGTTGGGCTGCAGCATCTGGTCGAACTCGCCCGGCTTGGGGAGGATCAGGTCCACCGCGTTGCGCGGGTCGATAGCCAGCAGATAAAGATAGATCGGCTTGGTCCCGCGATTGATCACAGTGGCGGTAATCGTCTTGTCGAGGCCGATCCGCCGCACGCCGCCAGCTTGCGGGGGCGGGCAGGAGGTCGCGCGGTATCCGTCGGCGTCGATGCACACGTCGACCGGCATTTGCGCGCGCGATCCGTCGCGCTCACCGGTCGTGCGGATCGAGAGCAATTGCGCGACCCGCGCGACTTTCTGCAGTTCGGCGGCCAGGCGTTCGCCAAAGGCGGGGTCGGTCGCCTCGCCGAGCGTGTCGGTCAGCAGAGTGCCGTCGTCGGCTCGCAGCGCCACTTGGGTAGAGGAACCCTCGACGAGCACGAGATGCGTGGCTCCGTCCGGGGTCGCCCTGACAAACTGGATTCCAGCGAGCGCCGCGTCGGCCGCATCGCGCTCGGGGCCGGCGGGCAAGCCGTTGCTGACCTCGATCAAGTCTGCTGGGAAGAAGTGGGCGATCTCCTCGGCCACCACGCTGTCGGGTAGAGTGGAGGCTGCTGGCGCATCCAGTTTGAGCTCGGCCGCGCCGTCATCGAGGCCGACGACCGTCGCGGTCGCCAGCCGAGCGCGTCCGGCCACGGCATCGGCCTGGTTGGCATAGAGCGCGAACCGCGACCCCGAAGTGATCCCGCTGAGCGCACCGCCATTGAGCGTGACCGTCTCGCCGCTCGCCGAGCCCTCGAACAGCATCGGCGAGCGCGAGCGCGATCCCATGGCTGCCGTCAGTTCTCCTTCCGCCGATGGCGTCTGGGCGATATGGCCGCGCTTGGCGACGCGCAGGCGTACTTCCTTGATGATGTCGCCGAAGGTTCCATCGCGCATGCCGGGCATGCGTAGCGTGTCGATCAAGGCGTTGGTGAACACCCCGGCCCGCTCGCCGACGGCGCCGCTAGCGGTCTCCTGAGCTTCCTCGCCGTCCTGGGCCGCGGCGAGATGGACCCAATAGCCACCGCCCGGTCCGGTCGGCGCCGGGGTGTCGGCGGCGGGGAGGGCGGCACCGGTCAACGGCGGGACACTGCGCGATTGGCCGGCGGCACCATCGCGGGTGGCTGTGGCCGAATTGCAGGAATCGAAGATCGACACGAAGTAGATCCCGGCCGCGGTCGCCTTGTCCTTCCGCTCCTTCAGTTCGACGTCGAAAATGTCCCCCGGCGAGCCGTCGGGATTGCGTGCGTCGGTCGGCAGGATCGTGCCGTTGTAGCCGGAGTCCTGATCGAACGCCTCGTCATCGCGATACTGCGATCCGTGGCCCGCGAAGTAGAACAGCAGCGTGTCGCCCGGTTTGAGCGCGGCGATTTGCCCGTCGAGCGCGGCCAGAATGCGTTCGCGGGTCGCGCAGTCGTCGGTCAGGGTGACGGATGTGTCGTTGGAGCTGTCGCATTTGCCGGGCTGGGCTGTGTCGACATCGACGCCGTAGAGATCGGCTAGCGCCTCCTTGAAGCGCTGGGCATCGCCGACAGCGCCCTTGAGGTCGGCAAAGCCGGCGTCGTCGGAATAGCGATACTGGTCGACGCCGACGAACAGCGCGTGAATGTTCCGGTCGTCCTGCACAGAGGACGGTGGTTCCGACGACGAACAGGCAGCCAGCAGCACAGCGAAAGCCAGGCCCGCCAGGCGTCGCATTCCGCTCACAGGCTTGCCCTACGCAGGATGACGGGGCTGGCCTGCGCGTTGAAATCGAACAGCGAAGGCTGCTGCACGCGGCGCTTGGGCGCGTCGGCGGGCAGATCGTTGAACGTGATCGCGCGGGCACCTCCGCTCGCCGCTCCGATCTGGCCGACGCGCTTGTCCTCCGCCAGCGAGGGCATCCTTTGCACGGCGTAGAGCAGCCATTCGTTGAGGCGGATCTGGCCGTCCCGGTCGAGGTCTGCCCGGCCGCCGGTTTCGCCGAGCCCTTCGGCCGCCAGCGCGTAGGTCAGCAAGCCCTGCTTCAAGTTGGCGTCCTCCATGGCGACATCGTCGGCCTGGGTCGCGGCGAGGATGCGGATGCCCTTGTCGTAGGCGAGCTGGCCGAGGCCGCTGTCGCCCATGGGTCCCGGCTTGAAGCCGCTCTTGGCGACACTGGCCGAGGAGTGGCAGGCGTCGATGATCAGCGTGATGTCTCCCGCGTCCATCGCCCGGAAATACATCGTCAGGTCCGAAGTGGCGAAGACGCTGCCAAGCTTGGGTGTCTCAGATCCTTCGGGCCAATAGCCGTTGGTGGGGATCAGGTAGAAGTTGCCCTGCTTGTCGGCCCAGCCATGGCCCGAGAACGAGACGATCACGATATCGTCGGGCGTCGCCTGCTCCAGCATCGAGGCATCGACGCCATCTTCTGCAGCGAGCGCTTTCAGACCTTCCTCCCGGCCATCGTCTGTCATCAGCAACGACAGGACGCGCATGATCGTGGTGTTGTCGACGCGCTTGCGTGTCCCGTCCGCCGTCTTCTCGCCAGCCAGCACCAGGCGGCGCATCTCGTAGCCGGGAATGTCGTGCAGGCGAGATGCGATCAGCCGGGCATCGGCCACGGAGTAATTGAGCTTGAACCGGTCGGTGTCGTAGTCGTCGATCCCGATCGCCACCACGAAGGCCCTCGGCTGGCGCGGTGCTACGGGCGGCCGGGTGTAAGTGTAAGACGCCGTCTCGCTCTTGATGCGGTCCTCGTTGAAGGCATAGGCGGAGAACACCTGCTCCTCGGTGCCGGCGCCGGTGGGTAGCGGGACATGGAATTCGTAGCGAAGCCACCCGTCGCTCCCGACCCTCTGGCCGACATTGTTGAGCTGGCGCCATTTCTCCAGCGTGTCGGTGACGGCATCGGGCTCGTCGGGGTTCATCGCGACGACCCGGCCGTTGCGGAACAGGCGCGGGTTGTAGACGCCCGAGTGGGTCTTGCCGTTCGCGGCTGAGGGATCAACGCCCTCGCGGACATCGACGCTGACAATAGCCTCGCTCGGCTCCTCTCCCGCCCTCACGTCGCTGATCCGCACTTCGGGCATCACACGGTTGAGCTCGGCGATCGCGGGCAATTGCTTGAACACATCGGAGCAATTGTTCGCTGCCCGGCAATCGAGCAGCTTGGCGTAGAGACCCGGCTCGTAGAAATCGCGCATGAAGGTTTGCGGGCCGAGACTCTGCCACGGAGCATCGGGCACCATCCACCGGATCAGGTTGGTATCGGGTCCGAGGTTGGTGTCGTAACGGCCCCCTGGTGTGATGGCGAAGTAGCGGTTGTCGGGGAACATGTAGAGCGTCAGCTGCAGCGCTCCGTTCTTGCCGTCCCAGAAGTTGATCGCGCCATCGTCGGTCGCGGCCCACAACAGCTGGCTGCGCTCGATCCAGCCCGCTCTCACCAGCGGCGTCTGGCCGATATCGCTGGCGACGGGCTTGCCGGTCTCGATGTCGAGCAGCGCTTGCGTATCGAGGCCGAACACTCGCCCGTTGCCCGCGGCGACGGCACGCCGGGAGAAGCCGGAGACCTTACGGACCGCCGCATTGCCGACGGCATCGACGATGTAGAGATCCGAGAGAAAGGCGAGGTGGGTGGGCGATTGGGTGAAGATCACGCGCTTGCCATCGGGCGTGAACGAGGGATTCCGGATCGTCTCGCGCTCGGTAAAGCCCGAACCGCCCCCGGCCTTCACGTCGGTGACCGGGTTGACGATCTTGAGCAGTTCGCGCGGGTTGCCGACAAGGGCGCCGTCGGAGAGATCGACGATCCACAAGCGCAGCACTTGCTGGGCGCCCGGTTTGTCGCCGCGATCCCACACCCGCGTCGCGACCGCGAGCCGCTCCCTGTCGGGCGAGAGCTCGATCGCGGTGATCGTCTGCCCCTGCCAATCGGGCTGATCCATCAGGCGCCAGCCAGGCGCTCCGGGGGTGTGGATCGACACGCCGCCCGCGACCGGATTCCACGACTCGTTGCCGCTATCGTCGAACCCATTTACCGAAGGGCAGATGGGGCCGATCCGCGGGGCTCGGTAGCAAGGCTCGAGACTGCCGAGACCAATGAAGTCGCCCGCATCATCGAGGGCCTGCATTTGCCAGTAGCTGTCGATCGCCGGGCAAGTCCCGGCCGCGGCACAGGCTGGATCGACCACAAGGGCAGGTGGGAAACCCTCCTGGGCAACCGGCATGTCGTTGGTCACGTCATAGCCCTCGCTGAACAACGCGTAGTTCTGTTCACCCAGCCAATTGACGCGGTGATAGGCGCGCTCGGGCAGAAAGGCGCGACCACCTGCGCCGCTGACCAAGTCCAGTGTTTCGACGCGGGCCTGGAGATCGTTATTCAACCCCTCGACCCGCACTAGCCGGCGCCCGTCGGCGCTCACCTCAGCGTCGAGAAAGTAGCTGCGCGGACTTCCGGTGAGCTTGATCGGCTCACCCTCTGCCCCTGCCTCTCCCCCGGCGGGGAAGAGGTTGACGCCGTAGCGGCATCGGTCAATCGATATGCAGGTCGGATCTTCGAACACCAGGTTCTCGTCCACCTCGTCAAACAGGCCGCGCTGGCCGTCGCCGTGACTGGGCTCGGGTCGCAGTTTGCCGTCCGGTGAGAGGGGAAAGTTCAGGTCGCGGTCGTCTTGCCGCTCCCGCGAATAGGCCTGGGGGGTGGGCACGCTCTTGTCGGGACGCACGACGCGTGTCGCGAGATCGAGCGAATAGCTGCACCAGCGTCCCTCGCCACGGGCTTCCTCTGGACAGACGTTGTCGGTCGAACCGTTGATCCCTTCACCGATGTAATAGACGATCGAGAGCGTCTGCGGTTCGGGCCCGGGTTTCAGTTCCTGGAACGACAGGCCGGCGATCCCCAGCGTGTGGGTCTGCGCCGTCGGAACCTGGGCGTGGTCGAGGATCGCGCCCGTCGCGACATTCCAGAAAACCAGCGAACCATCCTCGGCGAGCGAAACGAGGTGCCGACCCTGATCGACCCAGGCGACGGCATCGACCGGCATCTGGTGGCCCAATTGCGTAACGATCCGAGGTACAATGTCGCTGGCCGCCTGGTTGATGGGCGAGGGCTCGGTTTCGCCTTGAGAGCATCCCGAGAGCAGCGAGAATCCGCAGAACAGAAGCAAACCGATTCTGCGAACCATGGACTTCCCCTGTTTAGAGAGGCGACATCGCACGGGGTGAGATCCCGACTTTATCCGCCACTCTCATGGGGGACGCAAGGATTGCGACGGCGCTGTCAGACCAAAAGGACGGCGTTGCCGTTCAGCCGGGCCGTTCCGCACGGCCTAACTCACGAAACTTCCAGCGGAATTTTTGGCCACCCGGACGTTTAGATGTGGTAAGCGTATGTCGGCGCGGCTGGCGTTCCGGGTCCGCCCCGAAGGCAGCGTACTTGCGGATCGCGTTTTGGCGTTGATATGTTTGCGCTGGGACGGACCAGCAGAAGGAATTGCTGCGGGACCATGGACCTCAGGTGTTATGTCTATCCGGGATGGGAGCCGCGGATCCGGGCTGCGTCGCCACGTCGGGAGTGGATGGATGAAACGCCAGAGCGGTTCGCTTATCGCTGCCTGCCACTAAATATCGCGAATGCGCATGGCTGGGAGATTCTCAGCCCCTGTGGCTTCGAGGCAGAATGGAACGGCGGTAGCGCACCAGCCGATGTCGTAGTCAGGCCCGATCCAGGCACGCCAGCCCATCGGGCGCCGGTCGCTTTATTCGGGCAGGGCACGTTCACCTTTCATGTCGAAGGGATCCTGCGGACACCGCCGGGTTTCAACCTTTGGGTAGGGGGCTCTCCCAACCACGCCAAGGATGGCATCGCCCCGCTGGGCGGCATCATCGAGACCGATTGGTCCCCTTACAGCTTTACGATGAATTGGCGCTTCACTCGTCCCAATCACATCGTGCGCTTCGAAGAGAACGAGCCCTTTTGCTTCTTCTTTCCGGTGGAGCGTCACCTGGCGGAATCGGTCCGGCCCCGCGTGGTGGCGATTGACGAGGAGCCTGAACTCAAGCGCCAGTTCGAAGAGTGGAGCCGGTCACGCGATGCCTTTCACGTCGAAATGGCCGCAAACCCACCGGACAACCCAAGCGCCAAGTGGCAGAAGTTCTATTATCGAGGCATGTTGTCTGATGGTCGTCCGGGGATCGACGATCACCAGTCGAAGCTGCGTCTTGCCGAATTCGATGGCGTGGCGGCCTTCCACCGCGAAACACCGGCCAAGCCAGCCTGTCCGGTCGCCCAGCCCGAACCGCCTGCCAATGGGCACGCGGAGAGCGATCGCCTGGCCGCCAAGTACGAGTGGATACTGACGTCGCAGAAACGTTTGAGGGCACTGGCGCCGCGGGTGATCGAACGAAAACGAGGCATCTCGCCCGAAGAGTTCCTGGTCCAACATTACGCCGCCAACCAACCGGTCATTCTCGACAGCGAACTGGCGGGTTGGCCAGCGCTTGGCCGGTGGACGGCAGCCTACCTGAAAGACCTGATCGGACCGCGCGAGATCGAGGTACAGGCGGATCGAAGCGCCGACCCCGACTTCGAGCGCAACATGACCGACCATCGCCGGAAGATGCCGTTTGACCAGTTCATCGATCGCATCACGCAGGACGGCAACGGCAACGGCAACGACCTCTACCTAACAGCCTACAACTCGGCTGCTAACGCCGCCGCGCTGGAGGCGCTGCATCGGGACCTGGGGTTCCTCGACAAGTTGCTCACGCGTGACGGCGGGGCTGTGCATGGCATGCCCTGGATCGGTTCCGCGAACAGCTTCACGCCGCTGCATCACGACCTGACCAACAATCTGCTGCTTCAGATCACCGGGCGAAAGCGAGTACTGCTGGTGGCGCCAGAGTTTACTCCGCAACTTTACAACGATCGCCACGTCTACAGCCGCATCCGCGACTTGGGTGAGCCCGGCATCGTAGAGCGCTATCCCGCGCTTGAAGGCGTACACGTCCACCAGGTTATCCTGGAGCCCGGAGACGCCCTGTTCATCCCGCTGGGCTGGTGGCACCAGGTGACGGCGCTCGATTTCAGCGTGACCTTCACCCACACCAACTTTCACTGGCCCAACGACTTCTACGCCAGCCACCCGGACTGACGCCTGTGCCTTACAATCTCGACATTCCCGGCTGGATGCCCGAGCCGGAGTTGCAGATCCTCGAAGGGTTGGCGCGCTCTATTCCGCCCGGCGGGGCGATGCTGGAAGTCGGACCTTTTTGCGGGCGGTCGAGCTGGTGTTGGGCGAAATCGGTCGATCCTTCGGTTTCGGTGACTTGCGTGGATATCTGGGATCCGGTTGAGCATCCCTTCTCGCCGCCGGCCAAGTCTGGAGACGGTGCAATCTCGGGCCCCGACTATGGGAAGACGGATCGCCCTCGCGGTGATTGGGGAACGCGCGAGAACTTCGACCACTACGTCCGCGACTGCCCCAACATCACCGCGATCCGCGGCCATAGCCCACGGGACTTCGCCGATTGGCCGTTCGCCAGCCTCGACCTCGTGTTCCTTGATGGCATTCACCACAACCCGGGTTTTCACGAGGACGTCGTCCACTGGTACCCGCGAGTGAAGCCGGGCGGCATCCTGTGCGGCGACGACTGCGCTCGCACTCACCCTGACGTGCTTTGGACCATCCACGATTTCTGCAAGGACCTGGGCATCCCGTTCACCGTTGATCGGCGCATTTGGATGCTGCGCCGCCCGTTGCAGGACGGAACCACGCTGGCACTCTAGCGTTATCGGATCAGTGCCCAAGGATCGCAACGTTTTGAACACTCTAGAGAAATGGGGGAATGCTGCTTCACCGATAGGGTGAACATGTAGTGGGTGAGAGTTGCTGATGTGACTTTCGGGCGCCGATCGGAAGAACACTCGCTTCGCCACGTCCTGCTTGGGGCCGTCGGCACGTCGGCGCTGTTCTGTCTGACGACCAATCGAGCAATGGCCGCCTGCGAACCCGACAATCCTCCGCCGGGCACCGACGTCATCTGCACCGACACGGACAACGACGGGCTGACGATCACCGACGTGTCGGCGAACGTGACCGTGCAAAGCGGCGCCACGGTGGGTGGCAACGGCTTGAACGATCTTGGCGATTCCTCAAGCTACGTGACGAATTACGGGACGATCCAGTCGAACACCGGCACCGCCGTCACGTTCTCCGGGATTGCCGGCAACGCAAAGGTTCTCGACAACTACGGCACGCTCAATGGCACGTTCCGCGCCACTGGGGACGAGTTGCTTGTGATCATCCAGCGGGGCAACTTCAATTCCGGCATCGACATCGACGGCAACGGCGAAAACGCGGTCATCCTGCTGGCCGGCAAGGGCATCTCCGGCCCGGTCGACATCGTCGGAGCCGACAACTTCATCGACAACGGCGGGTTCTTCAACAACGGGCTCGTTCTCACCGGGATGATCGAGAACTTCGTCATCAATCGTACGGGCGGGCAGATCAACAATACCTTCAGCCTGACGGGTGACGGCCAGAACTCGGTCATCAACGAAAGTACGATCAACAACGGGCTGACGATCTCGGGCGACGGGTCGTCTTACGTGGTCAACCAGGTCGGGGCGATCATCAGCGGCGACATCAACAGCCTGGGCAGCTCGGAGGACTTCGTCGACAATGCGGGCACGATCAACAACGCCATCTTCCTGCGCGAGGGCGATGACACGCTGGTCAATCGAGCGGACGGTAACGGTGGCATCATCAGCGGAACGATCGACCTCGCGGCCGGTGAGGATTTCTTCCAGCAAGCCGGAGGGACGATCAACGGGCAAGTCCTGTTCGGTGCCGATAATGACTTCGGGACGGTTTCGGGCGGCCTGATCAGCCAGACGGTCCAGGCGCAGGATGGCGACGACGGCTTCTTGTGGTCGGCGGGCACCATTGGCGGGCTCGATATGGGAACGGGGGGCGACTATGCCCTCTTCTCCACGCTCACCACGGCCAATCTGAAAACCGGCCTGCGTATCGATGGCGGGCTGGGAACCGATCAGCTGATTTGGAACGATACCCAGGCCGACGATGTCGCCCGGTACGTCAACTGGGAGGATTTCGTCCTCACCAATCAGTCGGAACTGACTTTCGCCAACTATGCCACGCTCACCATGGGCGACAGCGGCACTGGGGCCGGAAGGCTCTACATCGACGCGACGAGTACGGTCTTTGCCGGCAACGGAACTCATACCGTTGCGCCCGCCCTCTCCGGCAGGCTGGTTCTGGTCGAGAACCTCGGCCTGATCGATCTCACCAACGGCGGCGACATCGCGACCGACCGGTTCGTGGTGAAGGGCAACTACTATGGCCAGGCAGGGTCCATCGCCCTGCAGACCGTGCTTGGCGACGACAACTCGCCGTCGGATCGCCTGGTGATCGATGGCAGTGGCGCGCAGGGTTATGGCCAGACAGCCCTTCTCATCACCAATCTAAACGGTCCTGGGGAATTGACCATTCTGGACGGCATCCTCGTGGTCGAAGCCGTGGGCGGGGCCACCACGACAGCACAGATAGGGGTGGCTGCGGCCGGGGCCACGACCACGACAACAGCTTTCGCGCTGGGCCGACCGGTAGCCGCGGGGATGTTCGAGTACTTGCTGTTCCGGGGCGGCGTTTTGCCTGGCTCAGAGCAAAGTTGGTTCCTGCGCTCCGCCGAAATGGGACCTACTGTCCCGACGCCAACGCCAACCCCGACGCCAACGCCCACGCCAACACCGACGCCAACACCGACGCCCACGCCAACGCCAACGCCAACGCCAACGCCGACACCGACACCGACGCCCACGCCAACGCCGACACCAACGCCAACGCCGACACCGACACCGACGCCGACACCGACACCGACGCCCACACCAACACCAACACCAACACCGACACCAACGCCGACGCCAACGCCCACGCCGACGCCAACGCCGACGCCGACGCCGACACCGACGCCCACGCCAACACCGACGCCGACACCAACGCCAACGCCGACACCGACACCGACGCCGACGCCGACGCCGACGCCGACACCAACGCCAACACCCACACCGACGCCCACACCAACTCCGCCGCCGACGCCCACTCCGACACCGACGCCCACCCCGCCACCGACACCAACGCCGACGCCGACGCCGACCCCAACCCCAACGCCGACTCCACCGCCGATTCAGACGCCGGGACCAACACCGATCATTCGTCCTGAAGTGCCGAACATCACGGCCTTACCGGCGGCCGCTCACCACGTGGCCCTGGCCGAACTGGGCAGGTTCCATGACCGTCAGGGCGATCAATCCTATCTGGCTGGCGATGGTTTGGTGTCGAGCGTCTGGGGCCGCTACCACCAGACGGATTTCCGGCAGACCGGCGACCAGGTGGTCGAGGGCACCGATTTCCAGCTTTCGCCCGAATTCGATGGCGATCTTTGGCTGCTTCAGGCCGGTGTCGACGTCTTTGCCGATCTACGTGACGATGGCAGCCAGATCCGTGCCGGCCTGTTCTTCAGCCACGCAGAGTCCTCAGGTGACGTGAAAGGCAATGTCCTTGCCCGGCTACGGCAGCGATCCGGAACCCTGGAGACCAACAGCGACGGTGTCGGCGCAACCCTCACTTATGCAGGGCAGAGCGGCTGGTATCTCGATTTCGTGGGCCTCTACAGTTGGCTCGACGCCAGCGGCCAATCGTTCCGCGGGATCGAGGCGCGGTTCGATGGAACCAGCATGGCGGCGTCGCTGGAGGGCGCCTATCCGATTGCCGTCTTCGGCAACTGGACGCTGGAGCCCCAAGCCCAACTTGTCTGGCAGCGCGTCAAGTTCAGTCCGTCGGACGACGATTTTTCGCGGATCGAGTTCGACGCCTTTGAGGCGCTTGCGGCCCGAGTGGGCATGCGCTTCGAAGGTGAAGTCGTGCATGAAGGCTCGGTCCTGCAGCCCTTCCTTTCGGCCGACGTGTGGCACAACTTCTCCCAGAAAGACCGGATCACCTTCAACACCCGGTCGCTGATCTCCGATAGCCAGGCGTCGGTCCTCGAGTTGGGCGGAGGGCTCGGCGTGCTTGTGACGCCGACGCTTAGCTTGCACTTTCGGGTCGGCTGGGGGACCAACCTTGGCGGCGAGCATTACAGCAGCCGAGACGCCAATGTCGGCATGCGCTTTACTTGGTAGGATCGAGAACACCGACCGAACCCATGCGTTGTCAGAGGACAAGCAGCGCTTGGAAAAATCTCCGCCAAGTCCCGGTTTTCCGGCAACAAATGCGCATCCTCAGCGTCGGGCTTGGCTAACGGCCAAAATAGATTATATACCGAGTGATATGGAAATGACCGCCGCTGCAAGAGGACGCCCGCGCGAGTTCGATGTCGAAGAGGCATTGGCTGCCGCGCTGCGCGTGTTCTGGGAGAAGGGCTACGACGCCGCCTCGATGACCGACCTCACCGAGGCGATGGGCATCACCCGGCCGAGCCTCTACGCGGCTTTCGGCAACAAGGAAGAACTCTTCAAGCGCGCGCTCGATCTCTACGAGAGCGAGAAGCTGGCTTATGTCAGGAACGCGCTGGAGGCCCCGAGCGGGCGCGGAGTGGCGCAGCGGTTGCTCGAGGGGACGATCCAGAACATCACCAGCGACTGCCCCGGTTGCCTGGGCGTGATCGCTTCGGTCAGTTGTGGGGGCAAAGACTCACCGATCCAGCAGGACGTACGCTCGCGGGCCCAGTCCTCGCGCGGCGCGATGGTGGATCGGATGCAGCGGGCGATCGACGAAGGCGATTTCACGCTTCCGGTCGAAGCCGAGGCGATGACGCAATACCTGACTGCGGTGCTGCAGGGCATCTCCGTGCAGGCGGGTGCAGGGGCTAGCCGCGAGCAACTACAGCAAGTTGCGGACGCGACGCTGGCGGTTTGGCCGGGGCGCTGACGCCCCGATTTTTGCTGCATTGCGAAAAAAATATCGAGCGGTATAGAAATATCGCTTGACCTGAACGTCAGATTACATACTTATCGGTACAGAACGCTGCGAGGCAGAACTGCGCGGGTCGACTACGACTCTCGCGGGGCTTCCTCGATGAAACTTGCCTGTCTGTTCGCATCACTTTTCGGAAAAAGCCCGCGCTTTCCGGAGCGGTGGTGTGCGCCTTCTGAGGACCGCCCGATGAACGACCTGACCCCGATCGAAATGGACAAACTGAGAGCGCTCCAGGAGGATGAGATCCCGACCCGTCGCGGGCGGATCGGCCGCGCCGGCTGGATCGTGCTGATTGCCGCCGTGGTGGGGCTCGCCTGGTATCTGCTGCGCGCCACCGCCGTGCCCGCGGCTGCGCCGCCGCTGCCGGTCGTGACCGTAGCCACGCCGCTGCAGCGTGAGATCACCCAGTGGGACGAACACATCGGCCGCTTCGAGGCGAGCCGCAGCGTTGAGCTGCGTCCGCGCGTCTCGGGCCAGATCACCGCGGTGCACTTCCAGGACGGGCAGTTCGTCCGCCAGGGGCAGCCGCTGTTCACAATCGATCCGCGGCCCTACCAGGCGGCACTGGCCGAAGCCCAGGCGGGCGTGGCAACCGCACGGAGCGACCTTCTGCTCGCCCGCAGCAATCTCGACCGCGGGCTGCGCCTGGTCGAGGACGATGCCGTGGCCAAGGGCGAGATCGATGCGCTGCGGGCGCGGGTGACCGCAGCCAACGCTTCGCTTGCCGCGGCGCAGGCGCGAGTGCGCTCGCGGAGCCTCGACGTTGAGTTCACTACCGTTCGTGCGCCGATCAGCGGGCGCGTGTCGGACCGTCGCGTAGACCCGGGTAACCTGGTTGCAGCCGGTGATGGCCCGGCAGCTACTCTGCTGACCACGATCGTTGCCACCGATCCGCTCTACTTCGCTTTCGACGGTTCGGAAGGTTCGTTCCTCAAGTCGAAGCGCGATGGACTGCAACGCGGCGCCGACGTGCAGATCCGCCTGCAGGACGAAGCCGACTACAAGTGGAACGGCGAGCTCGACTTCACCGACAACGGCCTGAATCCTAACTCCGGCACGATCCGCGCCCGCGCCGTGGTCCGCAATCCCGACAACTTCCTCACCCCTGGCATGTTCGGCAACATGCGGCTGGCGACTGGGGGCACCGAGAAGGCGCTGCTCGTCCCCGACACCGCGGTGCAGACCGACCAGACCCGCAAACTGCTGCTGGTTGTCTCCCGCGACGGCACGGTTTCCGCCAAGGAAGTCGAGCTCGGTCCGGTGATCGACGGAGGCCTGCGCGTTGTTCGCGGTGGTCTCGAGCCTAGCGACCGGGTGGTGATCGAAGGCACGCAGATGGCGATGCCGGGTGCCAAGGTGACCGCGCGCCTCGACCGGATCGCTCCGCCCAAGCCGAAAGCGCCTGCCGTCGCGACCGCCGAGGCGCCTCCTGGCGCGGCGACGGTCGCCAACTAAGCACACCTCTCCAAAGCCCGTCACGTCCGACCTCGCTTCCAATTGGAGCCCGAAATGCGCCTGTCCCGCTTCTTCATCGACCGGCCGATCTTCGCCGCGGTCATTGCCGTGATCATCACGCTTATCGGCGCGATCTCGTACTTCTTCCTGCCCGTGTCGCAGTATCCGGAAGTCGTGCCGCCGACGGTGACGGTCACTGCCGCTTACCCCGGCGCCTCGGCCGAGACGGTGGCGGATACTGTCGCCAATCCGATCGAGCAGGAAATCAACGGGGTGGACGGCATGCTCTACCTCTCCAGCCAGTCGACCGGCGACGGACGGGTGACGATCACCGTCACCTTCGAGCAGGGCACCGACCTCGACGAGGCGCAAGTGCTGGTGCAGAACCGGGTCGCGATCGCCGAGCCGCGTCTGCCCGACGAAGTGCGGCGCCTCGGCATCGTCACCAAGAAGACCACGCCCGACTTCCTGCTGGTGGTGAACCTCATCTCGCCCGACGGGTCGCTCAACCGCGAGTATATTTCCAACTACGCCCAGACCCGTATCAAGGACCGCCTCGCCCGGATCGAGGGCGTAGGCGACGTGCGGCTGTTCGGTAGCCGCGAACTCGCCATGCGCGTGTGGATCGATCCCGGCCGCGCTGCTGCACTTAACCTGACGGCTGGAGAGATCGTCTCAGCGCTGCGGGCGCAGAACGTGCAGGTCGCCGCAGGTACGCTCGGCCAGCCGCCGAGTCCTGGCAGCGCCTTCCAGCTTAACGTCGAGACGCAGGGCCGCTTCACCGACCCGCAGCAGTTCGAGAACGTGGTGATCCGCACCGACGCCGAAGGCCGCCAGGTGCGCGTCGGCGATGTCGCGCGCGTCGAACTCGGCGCCGACGACTACGGTACTTCGGCTTATCTCGACGATCGCGATTCCGTGATCATCCCCGTGCTGCAAGAGCCGGGTTCCAACGCCTTGGCCGCGTCCGAACAGGTCCAGGCGGCCATGGAGGAACTCTCCGCTGACTTCCCCGCCGGCCTCGAATACCGGATCGTCTACAACCCGACCGAATTCATCCAGCAATCGGTCGATGCCGTGATCCACACGCTGATCGAAGCCATCGTGCTGGTCGTGTTGGTGATCGTGGTGTTCCTGCAGAAGTGGCGCGCCTCGCTGATCCCGGTGCTGGCGATCCCGGTTTCGCTGATCGGTACGTTCGCGGTGCTGGCGATGCTCGGTTACTCGCTCAACAACCTCTCACTGTTCGGCTTGGTGCTGGCGATCGGCATCGTGGTCGACGACGCGATCGTGGTGGTCGAGAACGTCGAGCGCAATCTCGAGAGTGGTATGAACCCGCTCGAGGCCGCGCGTACTTCGATGGACGAAGTCGGCGCCGCGCTGATCGCCATCGTGCTGGTGCTCTGCGCGGTGTTCGTGCCGACACTGTTCATCGGCGGCATGTCGGGCGCGTTCTACCAGCAGTTCGCGGTGACGATCTCGTCGGCCACGGTGATCTCGCTGATCGTGTCGCTCACGCTCTCGCCGGCGCTGTCCGCGCTGCTCTTGCGCAAGCATGAGCCCGCGCCGGACGGGGCCTACTGGCGCCAACTGGCCGACCGCGCAGGCGGGGCGTTCAACCGCTGGTTCGATCGCTTCAGCGAGTCCTACGCTCGCTGGACCGCGCAGCTCGTCGCCATGCCCCGGCGCGTGATGATGGCTTACGCCGGACTGATCGCGCTGACGGGTGCGGCGCTGTGGATGACACCGACCGGGTTCGTCCCGCAGCAGGACCAGGGCTACTTCCTGACCGTGATCCAGCTGCCGCCGGGCTCGGCCACATCGCGCACCGATGCGGTGATGAAGAAGGTCGCCGCTCGCATGCTGCCGATCGACGGGATCAAGGGCACGGTCATGCTCTCGGGCTTCGACGGCACCTCTGAAACGCAGTCGGCAAGTTCGGCTGCGGCCTATTGGGTGCTCGATGACTTCGAGGATCGCGCCGGCAAGGACCAGACCATCGATGCGCTGATCGCCAAGGCGCAGAAGGCCACTGCCGACATCACCGAGGCGCGGCTGATGATCGTCAAGCCGCCGGTCATCCGCGGGATCGGTTCGGCAGGCGGTTTCCGCATGATGCTCGAGGACAAGAACGGCCAAGGCTACCGTGCGATGCAAGACGCCGCCAACGCGGTGATCGCCCAGGCGAACCAGCAGCAGGGCCTCGCGGGTGTCTATACCTTCTTCGACACCGGCACTCCGCGGGTCCACGCCGATATCGACCGTGACAAGGCGCAGATCCTCGGTGTGCCGCCAGCGCGCGTGTTCGAGACGCTGCAAGTCTACCTCGGGTCGGCGTTCATCAACGACTTCAACCTGCTTGGCCGCACCTATCGGGTGACCGCGCAGGCTGACGCACCGTTCCGCGACAGTCCCTCGGACGTCGCCAACCTGCAGACGCGTTCGGACAACGGGGCGATGGTGCCGATCGGCTCGGTCGCGACGCTAAGCGACACTACCGGGCCGTACCGCGTCACTCGCTACAACCTCGCCCCGGCGGTCGCGATCGACGGCGACACGGCGCCAGGGTTCTCGACGGGGCAGTCGCTGACGACGATGGAGAAGGTTGCCGAGGCCACGTTGCCCGCTGGCTACAACATCGAGTGGACCGGCATCGCCTATCAGCAGAAGTTCGCCGGAGACACCGCCACGCTCGTGTTCGCGCTAGCCGTGCTGCTCGTGTTCCTCGTCCTCGCGGCGCAATACGAAAGCCTGGTCATGCCGTTGGCGATCATCCTGATCGTGCCGATGTGCCTGCTCGCGGCGATGATCGGGGTCAACCTGATGGGCATGGACAACAACGTGCTCACGCAGATCGGCCTGGTGGTGCTGATTGCCTTGGCAGCGAAGAACGCGATCCTGATCGTCGAGTTCGCCCGCCAGGGTGAGGAGCAGGATGGTCTGACCCCGGCGCAGGCCGCGGTCCAGGCCGCCAAGACCCGGTTGCGGCCGATCCTGATGACCAGCTTCGCCTTCATCCTCGGCTCGGTGCCGCTGGTGATCGCGACCGGGGCGGGGGCGGAACTGCGCCAGGCGCTTGGCACGGCGGTGTGCTTCGGCATGCTCGGCGTGACCGGCTTCGGCCTCGTCTTCACCCCGACCTTCTACGTGGTCAGCCGCAGCCTGGGCGAGCGTATCGCCCGGCTGCGCGACGGCTGGCGCTCCAGCAGCCACGATCCCCTTTCGACCCCTGCCGAGTAGGTGCCCGGATGACTTTCCGCTCTTTCGCTCTCGCTTCCCTATCCGCGCTCGCCCTTACGGGGTGCGCGGTGGGGCCGGACTACGCCGTAACTTCCCCCCCTCCTGCGTCGTCCGGCCCCTTCATTGCTGCGGGTGCTCCGCCAGTGGCGCCGAGCCCGCTGCCTGAGGACTGGTGGCGGCTCTATGATGACCCTGTGCTCGACGGCCTGATCGCCGACGCGCTCGCGGCCAACACCGACGTGCGACAAGCCGCTGCGCGCATCGAACGCGCCCGAGCGGGCCTGCGCGGTGCGCGAGCGGACCGGCTGCCGCAGACGTCGATCGGGGCCGGAGGAAGCTACAACCGCCTGCCGGAAGGCCAGGTGCCCGCGGGCGCCGACCAGGAAGGGTGGAGCTACGATGCCGGCATCGAGGTCGGCTACGAGCTCGATCTGTTCGGCCGTGTCGGCCGCTCGGTCGAGGCCGCGCGCGCCGATCTCGCTGCGAGCCAGGCCGACGCCGACGCGGTGCGCGTGATGGTGGTGGCCGATACCACGCGTGCCTATGCCGATGCCGCTTCGGGCGCGGCGCGCTTGCGGGTCGCTCACGATATCGTGCGACTGCTCGACCAGTCGCTTGCGCTGACCTCGCGGCGGCATGATGCGGGGCTCGAAACCGGGCTTGCCGTTGCCCAGATCGCTACGCTGCGTGAACAGCGCGCCGCGGAAATCCCCGCGCTCGAGGCCGAGCGGCAGGCCGCTCTGTTCCGCCTCGCCACGCTCACGGGCCGTACCCCGGCCGCACTGCCGGCCATCGCTGGCGAGCGCAGTATCGGGCTGGAGATCCGTGAAGCGATTCCCGTCGGCGACGGCGCGGCCCTTCTGGCCCGTCGGCCCGACGTCCGCGCTGCCGAGCGCCGCTTGGCGGCGGATACCGCGCGCATTGGGGTCGCCACCGCCGATCTCTATCCTCGCATCACGCTCGGCGCTTCGATCGGGTCGACTGCGACCGATCTCGGCGACCTGTTCACCGGCGGTCCGCTGCGCTGGGCGCTCGGCTCGCTGCTGAGCTGGGCCTTCCCCAATCAGGAGCCGGCCCGCGCGCGCATCGCGGCGGCGGAGGCGGACACGCAAGGTTCGCTGGCGGCGTTCGACGGAACCGTGCTGCTGGCGCTGGAGGAGACCGAAACCGCCCTCTCCAACTACGCGCGATCGCTCGAGCGCCGGGCTGCGCTACAATCGGCCAGCGAACAGGCGGAACGCGCCGTGCGCATCATCAGCGCCCAGCAGCGCGAAGGCACGATCAACTCGCTGGCGCGGCTCGATGCGGAGCGTACCCTGGCGGAGGCGAGAGCTCAGTTGGCGAGCCAAGATGCCCTGGTCTCGCGCACTCAGATCGACTTGTTCCGCGCCTTGGGTGGTGGCTGGGCATCGAGCCCGGCTGGCGACCAGGGATAGGAGCGGCCGGGAGTGCTCAGTCCAAATGCGATCTGCGGGTAGGGGCCTTCGGCCTGGAAGGCCGAGTGGCGCAAGCTTGGGAGCACTTCGCTTGCGCCACTCGGGTTCGAACCCGCCAAGTCGGCCGGGTCGCTGGGCGACCCAGGCCTATTGGCCCGCTCAGAACTTGTAGCGGCCGCCGAAGTAGAACTGCCGACCGGTGTGATGGTAGACACTGAGGCGGTCGGCGGCGCTGTCGATGTACTGGTCGACGTATTCGTCGGTGAGGTTGATCGCCTCGAACGTCAGCGAGAAATGGTCGTTGATGTTGTACGAAGCGGACATGTCCAGGTTGAGCGTCGAATGTACGCCTTCGACGTCGTTGAAGGTTGGCTGGCCGGAGTTCGGATTGAAATTCGGCGCATTGCCGACCGGCACCCCGTTGCGTCCCGGCACGCCGCCGGCCTGGAGGTAGCCGCTGCGATAGGACAGCGATCCGCGGATGCTGAAGCTCTCGTCCTCGTAATACAGCGTCGCGTTCGCCGCGTGCTTTGACAGGTCGGTCAGTGGCTGGATCACCACCGGCGCGCCCTGTGCCGTCGACAGCGGATATTCGATGTTGGAACTCACGTAAGTGTAGTTCGCCATGATGCCGAAGTTCTGCAGCAGGCCGGGAAGGAACGTGAAAGGCGTTTGGATGCCGATCTCAAGCCCCTTCAGCGAACCGCCCTTGCTGTTGACCGGCTGGGTTACCGTCACGAGATCGGTCGGCTGGATGATGTAGGAGCCGTTGGGGTTGCGGATCAGCGAGTCAGGCAATCCGAGTTCGTTGAACGGAACCTGCTGCGCGGTGTTGGCGACGAAGGTCGAAATGTCCTTGTAGAACAGGCCGAGTATCAACGCGCCTTCTCTCGAGAAGTACCATTCCAGCGAGACATCGTAGTCGGTCGCTTCGGTCGGATCGAGGAATGGGTTGCCGAGGGTATAAGTGCGATTGCCGCCCGAGATGCTGAAGGCTCCCGTGGGGTTGAGCGTGCCGAGGTTCGGTCGCGTCATCACCCGTGCCATCCCGGCCCGGACGATGAAGTCGTCGATCTCAGCGCTGAGGTTGGTCGAGGGCAACCAGTTGCCATAGCTTCGGTCGGCCGTGACCAGGATCGCCTGCGCGCCGCCGGTATAGCCTGACGACTTCTGCGTCGTTTCGACATAGCGAACGCCGGCATCACCGCGGAACTGCCAGCTGCCCATGTCCATGTTCCAGGTCGTCTGGGCATAGCCACCGGCATCTTGTTCGGAGACCGTGCGCCAGTTGCCTTGCGCGCTGGTATTGGTGATGCCCGTGAGCGTGAACGTGCCGGTATTGGAATAGATACCGAACTCATCGTCGAACTGGTCGATGTTCGGGACGATGAAGCTGCTGGGCGTGCCTGCCGTGTCCGTGCGGCTGCTCATGCTGTAGACGTAGCTGAGCGTGGCAAGCTGACCTGCAGCCAGCGCTGGAACCGCCGTTTCGCTGGCGCGGCGATACTCTTGCGAGTTAAAGCCGTAGCTCTTGAAGTCGACGCCGAAGCGGAAATTGATGTCGTCGGCGACGTCGTATTCGAAGTCAGCGCGGCCGACCTTGAAGTCGTTAGAAACGTACTGCGGACGAAGGCGAATCTCGCCCAGCACGAACTTTCCGGGGTCTTCGACATTGAGGTTGCCGTAATCGAAGGTCGGGTTGCGGCCGCTGGCGAAGTCGAAGCTGTAGCCCTGAACGTTGAGCGCATCGAGTGCGATCGTGGTCTGGATCGGGTTCGAGAAGTCGGACTTCGAGTATCCGGCGAGCACTGTCATGCGGGCCCGCTCACCCAGTTCCTGGTTGAGCGTCGCGGTGTACTGCTGGAACTGCGTTTCGAGTTCGTCGTAACGCGATTCTACGCGCACATCGACGTTGTTGAATGTGCCCGAGACGAGGCTGTTTGTGTCATCCACGACCGCTCCTGGCAGGATGACGGTCTGCGGCTTCCCGGTGCCCGAGCGGCTGAAGGAAATCGCTTCGAGGTATTGTTCCGCACGGTTCGACTTGAACACCGAATAGAGCGCGTCGAGCGAAAGCAGCGTCTCATCTGTCGGCTCCCACTGGACCGAGCCAGTTAGGCCGAGCCGTTCGGTCTCGTATCGATAGCTGTCGTAGCGGGGGATGCGCGGGTGGAAGAACTGGAAGTTCGTAGCTCCAGTCGGAAGCGTCGACGCGGTGGCGAAACCTCCGTTGTCGGTCCCCCGTTCCCACCGAACCGTGGACGGCCCTTCTTCGAAAATGCCGCGTTCGCTGTAGGCTGCGGACAGGAGCACGCCGATGGTTTCGTCGGCGAACTTGGTCGACACCAGACCGGCCACGCGCGGATCCCACGATTTCGAGAAATCGTTGTAGCCCACGGCTGCCGAGCCAACGAGGGTGAGGTCGTCGTCGTAGTCGAACGGGCGGGCAGTCTGCAGATCGACCGTCGCGCCGAGCGAGCCTTCCTCCACGTCCGCCGAGGCAGTCTTGCGCACGGTGATCGAGTTGAAGAGCTCGGAAGCGAAAGTGTTGAAGTCGAACTGGCGGCCGCGGTTGGTGCCGCCCGTGGCATCGGCGCCGCCGGTGGTGGACATGCCTTCGATGCCGTTGATGCGGACGCGCGTGAACAAGGGGCCGAGGCCGCGCACCGAGATGTTGCGGCCTTCGCCCTGGTCACGGTTGATGGTGACGCCCGGAATACGCTGGATCGACTCAGCAAGGTTGTTGTCGGGGAAGTCGGCGATGTCTTCCGCCTTGATCACGTCGATCACGCCGTTGGCTTCGCGCTTGGCATCAAGGGCTGCGTTGAGCGAGGAGCGGAAGCCGGTGACGACGATTTCGCTGCCGCTCTCTTCGGTCGAGGGCAGAGGCGCATCCTGTGCGAGCGCGGGCGAGGAAAGGGCCAGCAGGCCGACCACGGAAGTCGCGGTCAACAGTCCATGACACCGGTGTCTAGACCGCGCGCGAAGAAGGCGGGTGGCCTTGGCCGATTCGCCGTCTCTGAAGTCAATGGTGCCCATATTCGTTGCCTCTCCCTGCTTCTCGGCCACCCTTTTTCCGGGCGATCCATTTCCGGTTGAACTGTTTAAGTAACCGGTGTCATAGACAGAGATGACTCGGTAGACAGGAACTGTCAAGACCGCTGCAGGGAGAGGGAATTGAAACGGCTGCTTCTATCGATCGTCGCGCTCGCTTGCGCACTCTCGGCCACTGCCGCGCAGGCGCAGGCGTTTCCGGGCGCGCAAGGGTGGGCCGCGCAAACTCCCGGCGGACGGGGGGGCGCGATCCTGCGCGTGACCAATCTCAACGCCGATGGCCCGGGCTCGTTCAAGGCGGCGGTGCTGGCCAAGGGGCCGCGAATCGTCGTGTTCGAGGTTGGCGGCGTGATCGACCTTGGCCGGACGACGATCGAAATCACCGAGCCCTTTCTCACCATCGCCGGGCAGACGGCCCCATCGCCGGGCATCACGATCATCCGCGGCGGCATCGACTTGCGGGCGCATGACGTGATCGTCCGCCACATCCGCATCCGCACCGGCGCCGACGGCCAGGCACGGATGAGCGGGTGGGAGGCCGATGCCTTCTCCACCATCGGTGCGTGGAACGTGATCGTCGACCACTGCACGATGACCTGGGGCATCGACGAGAACCTCTCCGCCTCCGGTCCGCGCTTCACCGGCTCGACTGTGGAAGAATGGCGGAAGGGCACGTCGCACAACGTGACCTTTTCCTACAACCTGCTGGCCGAAGGGCTGGCCGATTCAAGCCACCCTAAGGGCGAACATTCCAAAGGGTCGCTGATCCACGACAACGCCACCGGGATCCTCATCTATCGCAACGTCTATGCCCACAACGTGGAGCGGAACCCGCTTCTCAAGGGCGGCGTCCAGGCGGCCGTGGTCAACAACCTGATTTACGACCCGGGCAAGCGGGCGATCCACTACAACCTGATGGCCCTGGAATGGGCCGGACATCCCTACGTCACGGGCGAGCTCTCCGCGGTCGGCAATGTCATGCGCGGCGGGCCGTCGACTGATGAGCGCTTGCCCTTCCTCATGCTCGGCGGGGACGGGGACCTGCGTTATTTCGGGAAGGACAACATCGCCGTCGACCGGCACGGAGCAGCGCTGCCGATGTTCGGCCGCTATGGTGAAACCCGCGCGCAACTGAGCGAGGCGAGTGCGCCGTCACCGTGGCCGGCGGACCTCGATGTGATCGAGGCGCGCGACGTGGAAACGCACGTGCTCGCCAGAGCCGGAGCGCGTCCGTGGGACCGCGACGAGCATGACTTGCGCGTGCTGTTCTTCGTCGCGGAAGGGCGTGGCGCCATCATCGACGACGAGAGCGAAGTGGGGGGCTACCCCACGGTTGAGCCTACCCGCGCGCCCTTTGTCGAAGGCGACTGGAACCTCGCCACGATGGAGCCGAGGAGCGGACGTTATCCTGGCCAGAAGGACGACTACGTCGCAGAGCCGATGAGCCGCCGTGATAGGGAAATGCGCCAATGAGCTGGTTGCTGCTGCTTGCCCCCGCCGCCGTGATCGTGGCCGAGGCCGATGTCGTCCGTGACGAGCCTCCGCCGCACGGCGCCATCGGGATGAGCACCGCCTACCGGATCAGCGACAAGGTTCCGAACCGGACAATGGAGTTCCGCCGCCGCGTGCTTCACCCCGGCGCGGCGATCGGTGCGCACCCGATCGACCATGACGAGGTCTATTACGTGCTGTCCGGTGAGGGCGAGGTCATTTCGGACGGCAAGACCTCGAAGGTTGGGCCGGGCATGGCCGCTTACTTCTACGCGGGCGACAATGTCGGCATCCGCCAGCTTGGCAGCGAACCGCTCAACCTGATCATCTCGTACCCGCTGAAGCACCCGGATCCTTAGATCCCACACAAAGGCGCGAAGGCGCGAAGATGAGGGGGCGTTGAGCTAGCGATCCCTCTTCCCTAACTTCGTCATCCCCGCGAAGGCGGGGATCCAGGGCGAGCGCCCACAAGAGCCGACTGGGTTCCCGCGTTCGCGGGAATGACGAAACGGTGGAAAGGTGAGCCGGTTTGGAGGCTGCCGCCGGCGTTACCGGCGAACGTCGAAATTCCCTGCGAGAAAGGCGTCGATGTCGTCCTGACGGAACAGGCTGGCATCGCCGGGTAGGGAGTGCTTCAGGCAGGCTAGGGCCAGCCCGTAGCTCGCGGTCACCTGCAGGTCCTTGCCCAGCCGGAGGCCATGGAGAATGCCTGTCGCGAAGGCGTCGCCCGCGCCGATCCGATCGACGATACCGCTCACGGTTACTTCTTCGGTCTGAGCGCTGCCTTCGCGGCTGTCGATCCGCGCGGCGATGTGGTTTTCGTCCGCGCTGGTTACCCTGCGGGCCGTCGATGCAATGTACTTGAGTTTCGGGAAGGCCTCGAACGCGGCGTCCGCCGCTTCACGCCGCCGCTCCTCGCCATCGCCTGAAAAGCTGCGGCCGAGCAGTAGCGAGATGTCCCGGTGGTTTCCGAACAAGATCTCCGCCGAGGCGACCAGGGGATGCAGCAGCGACTTCGGGTCGCCGTCCCAGCGTTCCCACAGTTGCGCGCGGTAGTTGCCGTCGAACGACACGCCGATGCCTCGTTCCTCGGCCGCCTTCACGGCCGAGCGCGCCAGGAAAGCGGACACCGGGCCGAGTGCGGGGGTGATGCCCGAGACGTGGAGCAGCTCAACCCCGGCTAAGGCGCTGTCCCAGTCGAAGTCGCTAAGCAGCGCAAAGCTGCTGCCTTCGCGGTCATAGACGATCTGCGACGCGCGTACGCCCGCGCCGGCGGCGAGGAAGTATAGGCCCATGCGGCCGGGGCCGAATGTGACGCCCGAGGTATCGACACCCTGCCGACGGAGTTCCCCTATGGCGGCCCGGCCCAGCGCATTGTCGGGAACCGCGCTCAACATCCGTGTGCCGTGGCCGAGCTGAGCCAGGCCGACCGCGACATTGGCCTCCGCACCCCCAACATGGGCATCGAGCCGTGCGGACTGGAGGAGCAGCTCGCGTCCGGGGGCGGTCAGCCGAACGAGCAGCTCGCCGAAGCAGGCAATCGATCCCGGCATGGTCTCAGCGCGCCAGCCAGCCGCCATCGACAGCGAGCACGTGGCCGTGGACGTAGTCGGAAGCCGACGAGGCCAGGAACACCGCTGCTCCGCCGATGTCCTTGGGGTCGCCCCACCGGCCAGCGGGGATGCGCTCAAGGATCTGGCGATTGCGCGTCTCGTCAGACTGCAGCGCCGCAGTGTTGTTGGTGCCGATATAACCCGGCGCGATGGCGTTGACGTTGACGCCCTTTGCCGCCCACTCGTTAGCGAGCAGCTTGGTCAGCCCGGCAACCCCGCTCTTCGACGCGGTGTAGCTGGGAACGCGGATTCCGCCCTGGAAGCTCAGCAGCGAGGCGATGTTGATGATCTTGCCGCGGCCCTGCGCGATCATCTGCCGGCCGGCGGCCTGGCACAGGAAGAACAGGCTCTTGAGATTGGTGTCGATCACCGCATCCCAATCCGCTTCGGTGAAGTCGACCGCATCGGCACGCCGGATGATCCCGGCATTGTTCACCAGGATGTCGAGCCCGCCGAGCTCTGCCAGTGTGCGCTCGACCACCGAGCCGACCGGCTCGATAGTCGAGAGATCGGCGTCGATCAGCGCTGCGCGGCGGCCCAGGGCGACAACGTCGGCGGCGGTTTCTTCGGCGCGCGAGCGGCCGACCAGCGCGACATCGGCCCCCGCGCTGGCGAGCGCCACGGCGATGCCGCGGCCGATACCGGTATTCGCCCCGGTAACGACGGCAACACGGCCCGAAAGGTCGAACGGATGGCTCATCACTGGAGCTGGCAGATGTCGAGGACGTTCATGTCGGTATAGTCCTGGTTCTCGCCCGCCATGGCCCAGATGAAGGCGTAAGCGCGCGTGCCGGAGCCCATGTGGATCGACCAGGGCGGGGAGATCACCGCCTCTTCATTGCCGACCACGATGTGCCGCATGGCGTCGCCTTCGCCCATGTAATGGAACACGCGGTCGTTCTCGTTCGGCAGTTCGAAGTAGAAGTAGATCTCGCTGCGCCGCTCGTGAATGTGCGGCGGCATCGTGTTCCACACGCTGCCCGGCTTGAGCACCGTCAGGCCCATGACCAGCTGTGCGCTGTCGCACACGCCAGGAATCACGAGTTGGAAGATCGTGCGCTCGTTCGATTCTTCCAGGCTGCCGCGCTCGAGCGAGTTGGCGTCGGCGATCGAAAGCTTGCGAGTCTTGAAGGCCTTATGGGCTGGGCACGAAGCGAGGTAGAACCGCGCATCGGCGCCCGAGAGCTGCACATCTTCCGCCCCCATGGTGACGTAGAGACAGTCCTTGTTCGACAGGACGAACGACACCCCATCGACCGTGACGAAGCCATCCACACTGCCGACGTTCACGATCGCTAGTTCACGACGTTCAAGGAACGGATGCCCGGCGGCCGAGGCCGGCTCGGTCTGGTCGGGCAGCTTTACGCTGTCCTGCCCGACCCAGACTCCGCCGATCACGAAGCGATCGGCGTGAGTGTAGTTGAGCACGCACTCGCCTTGGCGAAACAGCCCCGGGATCAGGTAGCGATCGCGCAGCTCCTCGTTGGAAACGCATTCCATCATATCGGGATGCGTGGCGTAATAAGTGCGGTCGAACATCTTACCCTCTCCTGACAACTGACCTCTTGGTAACCGGTGTCATCGCTGAAGGCAACCACCGTTCAGCCGGAAGGCGGCGCAACCGATTGGCGGTGAACGAAGGTCGAGGGGAAACGCGCCTCGGCCGCCGCGGACTCTTCTCCGCCGACACCCTTCAACAGCTTCGCGGCCGCCGCGCGGCCCATCGACACGATCGGCCAACGGACGGTCGTGAGCGGAGGCCAGATGTGCGCGGCGATCGGGGTATCGTCGAATCCGACCACTGACAGATCCTGCGGCACGGCGATGCCACGTTCGCGCGCGACGAAGATCACCGCCGCGGCCATCTCGTCATTACAGGCGAAAATCGCAGTCGGGCGGGGGTTGAGGTCGAGCAACTTGTTCGCCGCGGCAATCCCGCTTTCGAAGGTGTAGTTGCCATCGGCGATGTGGCTGGTGGGCAAGTGGATCTGCGCCTCGGACAGGGCTATTTCGAAGCCATACCGCCGCTCCTTGGCCGAGCGGAAACCCCTCGGCCCTTCGATCAGGCCGATGCGCTTGTGCCCCTGTTCGATCAGATAGGCCGTCGCTTCGCGCACGGCCTCGCGGTCGTTCGAGGCGACGAGGTGCTCGCTGTCGTCGAGTTCCGCTGAACCCATGCGCACGTAGCGCACGCCGAGCTCGTTACAGAGATCCGCCAAGGCATCGTCTTCCGAAATCGGCGGCAGGAGAACGATCCCGAACAGCCGCTGGCGTTCGAGAAATTCGCGCAGATCGTCGACCATGGTGGCCGAATTCCGATCGACCGGGTGCACCACCATGGCGAACTCGGTGTCCCGCAGCCCTTCGAGGATGCCCTGCTGCATATTGAGCACCATCTGGGCGTTCGGGTTGTCGTGGATCAGGCCGATCAGGAAATTGCGCCTCAGCGCCAGGGCGCGGGCCTGGGGGTTTGGGACGTAGCCCAGACCCTCGATCACCTTCTGCACCTTTTCCCGCGTTTCCTCGTTCAGCAAGGGCGATCGGTTGATCACCCTGCTGACGGTCTTCTTGGAAACGCCGGCCAGGCGGGCCACGTCGTTGATGGTCGGCTTTGCAGCGCGCGCCGATCCGAGCGCTTCGTTCGCGCTACGAGCTGATTGCTCTTTTACCATGAACCCCTTCAGACCAACCGTCTTTGCGACCACCGCGAGGCTTATTGCAGAATTCATTCGTGGAGGATAGATGACACCGGTTTCCATATGATGCGATCAGATCCTCTTGCCTCCGGCCTGGACCGAACCGCTCTCCTGCGGGTCCATCGCAGCGATGATGTGGCGATCGCCCTGCGCCCGCTGGAGGTGGAAGAGCAGCTCGAGATCGAGGGGCAGGTGCTGACGGTGCAGCAGCCGGTTCCCGTGGGGCACAAGCTGGCCTTGAGGCCACTTCAACGTGGCGCCGAAGTGCGCAAGTTCGGGTGGCCGATCGGCAGAATGACCGCCGACGCGATACCGGGCGAGCATGTCCACTCCCACAACCTGGCAACGTTGCTGGAGGACATCGAGGCCTATCGATACACCCCCATCGCTCCCGAGCCGCTGCCTCCCACATCCGCCGTCTTCCAGGGCTATCGTCGCGGCGATGGCCCGGTGGGGACACGCAACGAGATCTGGATCCTCCCCACGGTCGGGTGCGTGGCGCGGACGGCGGGGCGAATTGCGGAGATCGCCCGCGCCCGTCATGCCGGCGCAGTCGATGGCATCCACGCGTTCTCGCACCCGTTCGGCTGCTCGCAGCTGGGTGACGACTTGGCTGGCACGCGCTCGCTGCTTGCGGCGCTGGCAAGCCATCCGAACGCGGGTGGGGTCCTGCTCATCGGGCTGGGGTGCGAATCAAATCAGCTCGATGCGTTGCTGGCGGAAATACCGCTCCATGCTCGCTCGCGCGTGCGGTCCGTCCTTGCGCAGTCGTCGGGGGACGAAGTGGCCGATGGCTTGGCGGCTATCGACGCGCTGGTGGCAAATGCCCGCCTCGCCTGCCGCACCGAAGTGTCGATCGGCGAACTGGTGGTCGGGCTGAAGTGCGGCGGTTCGGATGGCTTCAGCGGTCTGACCGCGAACCCCTTGGTCGGGCGCATAGCCGACTTCGTCAACGGCGCCGGCGGATCGACGATCCTGTCCGAGATACCCGAGGTGTTCGGCGCCGAACGAGGGTTGATGGCACGGGCGCGCGACCGGCACGTGTTCGAAGGCATCGTCGCGGTGGTGAATGACTTCAAGCGCCACTTCCTCGACCACGGACAGCCGATTTCGGAGAACCCTTCGCCAGGGAACATCGCCGGAGGGATCACGACCTTGGAGGAGAAGTCGCTCGGCGCGGTGCAGAAGTCGGGCGGGGCGGCTGTGGCCGATGTCTTGCGCTATGGGCAGATGGTGCGGCGCAAGGGGCTGACTCTACTCGAGGCGCCCGGTAACGACGCGATCTCTTCGACGGCCCTGGCTGCGGCGGGCGCCACCGTGATCCTGTTCACGACCGGCCGCGGCACGCCATTGGGCACGGCGGTACCTACCTTGAAGATCGCCTCCAACTCCTCGCTCGCGGCCCGCAAACCGGGGTGGATCGATTTCGACGCCGGACAGGTTTTGCACAGCGGTGTGGACGTTGTCGCAGCTGATCTGCTGACCAAGCTCACGGCCGTGGCCTCAGGCGAGCAGACCGCTTCCGAGCGCAATGACGAGCGCGAGATTGCGATCTGGAAACGCGGCATCACGCTATGATCGACCAAGCATCGCGCGATCACTTCATTTGTCTGGCTTGCCAATGACACCGGTTTCCATTACGCCCATGTGGGAAGAGGACGAAGGCATCTCGTGAAATCTCCAGCAGACGAATCGGCGACCATTGCCGGCCGCTTTCTGGCGGCTCGCCGCGCAGCCAAGGGCTTGGGCGAATACCCCGGCTCGCTGCCGCGGACGCTTGAAGATGCCTATGCCATTCAGGACGCGGCGATGGCCTCGTTCGGGAAGAAGGTGGTCGGCTGGAAGGTCGGCCGGGTCATGCCGCCTCAGTCGGAGCAATTCGGCGCGGACCGGCTCGCCGGCCCGATATTTGCCGATCAGCTGGCGATTGCGGATGGCGGCGAACCCTCAATGCCGGTCTTTGCGGAAGGCTTTGCCGCGGGCGAGGCGGAGTTCCTACTTCGCGTCGCGTCGGCGCCCCGCCCGGGTCAGATGAGCTTCAGCCTGGCAGAGGCAGCCGGTCTTATCGACCGCGTCCATGTCGGCATCGAGATCGCCAGTTCGCCGCTCGGCGCAATCAACGCGATCGGACCGATGGCCGTCATTTCCGACTTCGGGAATAACAACGGCCTGGTTGTCGGACCCGAAATTGCGGACTGGCAAGGCAGCGGCTTCGAAGACTGGGACGTCTCAACGATCATCGATGGCCATTCGGCCGGCTCGGGCAGTACCCGCGCCTTTCCTGACGGCGCGATCGGGGCCGCTCGGTTCCTGTTCGAGCTGCTGGCGAAGCGCGGGATCGCGCTCGAAGCCGGACAATGGATCTCGTCAGGCGCGGTGACGGGCGTGCACCAGGTGACCCCTGGCCAGCGGATCGAGGCGAAGTTCGGTGATGACTACAGCGTGGCTTGCCGGGTGGAGGCGGCCACACCGGAATAACTCGGGATCGGGACAGACGCTGACGCTCAAGCATGGGGCGCGGCGAGGAGATGAGGATGGCGGAGATGATCGAGCTGGACGGGGCCCCGGCCGCACAAGCAACGCGTGTGGGGCGCGTCCGTTGGACGATATGCGGGCTGCTCTTCTTCGCGACTGCCATCAACTACGTCGACCGCCAGATGATCGCGGTGCTGAAGCCGACGCTTCAGGACGAGTTCGGCTGGACCGAAACCACCTATGCCGACATCGTCTTTGCCTTCCAGGCGGCCTACGCCCTGGGCTACATCGTCTTTGGTCGCTTGATCGACAAGCTCGGCGCGCGCTTCGGTTACTCGCTGGCGGCGGTCATCTGGGGCCTCGCCGCAATGGCTACTTCGGCCGCGCGCGATATCCCTCATTTCCTCATGGCGCGGTTCATGCTGGGGCTCGGCGAATCCGGAAACTTCCCCGCGGGCATCAAGGCCGTGGCGGAGTGGTTTCCGAAAAAGGAGCGCGCCTTTGCCGTCGGCATCTTCAATGCCGGCGCCAATATCGGCGCCATCATCACGCCCATCATTGCCCCGATACTGGTGTTCAACTTCGGCTGGCGAGCCGCCTTCCTGGTCACAGGCGCGCTGGTCTTCGTGTGGCTTGCGGTGTGGCTCATCGTCTATCGGCGCCCGCGAGAGAAGGCGAACCTGTCTGCCGCCGAACTCGCCTATATCGAGAGCGACCCGGCCGATCCTCCGGGCGACGTCGCCTGGCTGCCCCTGCTCAAGCGCCGGCAGACCTGGGCCTATGCTCTCGGCAAGTTCATGATCGACCCGATCTGGTGGTTCTTCCTGTTCTGGCTGCCTGACTTCTTCGCGCGCGAACATGGCCTGAACCTGCTGACTTTCGGCCCGCCTTTGGTCGCGATCTACCTGATTTCCGACGCGGGCAGCGTGGCGGGCGGATGGCTGTCCTCAAAGCTCATCGCACAGGGCAAGACGATCAACTTCGCACGAAAGATAGCAATGCTGGTCTGCGGACTGGCGGTGCTGCCGGTCATGCTGGCGCCCGGCATTGCCAGCGTGTGGGGAGCCGTGCTTGTGATCGGTCTCGCCACGGCCGCTCACCAGGGCTTTTCGGCCAATCTCTACACGCTCCCTTCCGACCTGTTTCCCCGCAAGGTGGTGGGCGCCGTCATCGGCATTGGTGGCACCATGGGGGCGATCGGCGGCATGCTCATGGCAAAGTTCACAGGTTGGGTCCTGGACACGACTGGGACCTACTGGCCGATGTTTGCGGTCGCCGGTTTTGCGTACCTGGGTGCGCTGCTGGTCATCCACTTGCTGGTGCCACAGATGGAAGAGGCCAAGGACATCGCCTGACCAATCGGCAGCTCGGCACTGGACGGAATGATCCTAAAGCAAGCTGGCGCCTTGCTTCAGCATCATGTCGCAGGCCTGCTTTTTCAGGTTGGCGGGAAGCGAGTCCATCGAGAGGGGCGACGCGCCTTGGCCGGTAAGGATGTTGCCAGCTGCGCCTGCAGAGAATTCCGGCTTCGATTGAACGTCGGGCTTCTTCATCAGTCCGCCAAGTACGTCGCCCGCGCCAGACTGTGAAAGTAGCTTCTGCTTCACGCAGTATTGCAGCACGCCTGCTGCATTGGGGGCGCCGACAGAGGAGAGGTTGGGCAGGCCCCCTCCAAGCGCTGACGCAGCTCCCCCCGGAATCTTGGGAAGGGTTTGGGCACTTGCCGAGCCCATGGTGACGGCCAGGCAAAGCGGTAGGGCGAGGCGGAGAAGCATGATCGGGTCCTTTCCTCGGCTTGTTGATCGGGCGTCACAGATCGACCCGTGCGTAACGGACCGCCATCGGTGCAAACCCGGAAATTCCCGAATTTCGGACAGCGCGACGTTAGCTGTCGACCGTCCGAAATCGCGGAGGGCTCACTTCTTCGCCGGCTTCCTCGGGCTGCGCTTCGGCTTGGCCTCTTCTGCCTTTGGGCGTTCCTCCTTTTCCCGCTGTCTCGGAACATCCTGCGGGCGGGGTGGCGGCACGTCGCGAACCTTAGGTGGAGGGGCTGGCGGAGGTGGCGGCACGGGCCGCGACTCCCGCACCCGGAATTCGCTCGGGAGCAGCGGCTCGACGTCGATCGAGGGAGCCTCCCCTTCGCGACTGACGACAGTGTAGGTCGCGGTGACGTCGACCTTGGCGCTGCTTTCGAGGGCCACGACGCCAAAGGTCAGCGCCCCGTTTGCTGGCGCGGTCGCTCCCAGAAGCATCTTGGCGATGCTGCAGCAGTCGATCGTCGTCGCTTCACCCGGCTTGAGGATGATGCGATCCTTGGCCCGAGCCGGAACCGCATCCGGCCACCGTCCCGATGTCGCGCCGGCAAAGGTGGTCGGGATGACCGCGAGGATCAGCATGACGTCCTTTTCGGTGCTGTTGTAAGCGGTGATTGCGGTGGCGAAGCGTCCGGGGACTACCGAGGAGCATTCGCAGCATTCGCCGTCTTCGACCCCGCAGGCGAATGAGGTCGTGTACCGGTACCCCGTACGGATGCGGGAGGGCGGAGCCACGACTACCGGACCGCGATCGGGCTGACCGACGGTAAGTCCGGGGTCGGCATCGCTGCCGGGTTCGGTCTCCACTTCCTGGACATAACGTCCGTCACCCAGATCAACGAGCCCGCCCACCAGGGTTCCGCCGGGCAGGGGAAGGACGTCCAGGTCCTCACCCATTCCGGGCCCGACGAGGTTTCCGTACTTGTCCTTTGGTGTGAAGATGACTTGCCACTTATCGCCCCCGGTTGGTCCGGTTCCGTTCGGCTGGGTGGTGACCGTCGTGGAACCCGGATCGATCCCGACCGCGACGTGATAGCTCCATTGGCATTCGCGCGTCGTAGTGCAGTTAATCGCCACCGTGGCCTTGGCGTGGAAGGTGTAGGTGCCATCGACCACCAGCACGTTGTCGAGCTTCGCGCCAAAAATCCCCGCGGCCTCGAACATCTCCGAACCCTCGGGCTCGTCGGTCAAAGCGTAATTCGATTCAATATAGCCGGTCGCGGGTGCGCCGGTGTCCTGCTCGATCTTCTTCAGTGTTGCCTGGCGTCCTGGCACGACATCGCCATTGATCACGGTCGCCGCCGCCAGGCCCTTGTTGGCGATCAAGGTGCCGACGCTCTTCGCCGGTCGCCGTACCGCCAGCGAGACATTCCCGCCCGGCGGGACGCTTTCGTCGGCGAATTGCAGGATCACCTTGGGATGAAGCACATCACCCGTGTAAATCCGCTGCGGCTGGATGAACGGTCGCAGGCTCGGGCCGCCGCGTGCGTTGACGTTGACGAAGTAGTTCACGGGAATGGCAGGAGGTGGAAACTCTCCGCCACCGGGGCGGAAGACGCGGGTCTTCCACACGCCGTCACGCTCACCGCCTTGCGGCAGGGGCACCCGGGCAAAGCGCCATGAAGTGCCGGCGTCGGTATCGATCCCACCGGCGCTCAGATTGACGATCTGACCGGTGGGAGACTCGAGTTCGATGAACAGAGGAGCATCCTCGTTGTCCCAGCCGATCACGATGGTGACCGCTTCCTCGCCGCAGACATGGAACGGGATCGACGGCCCGACCCTGAGGCTGGCCGGCAAGTGCAGTTGCGGATCGGCGAGAGAGCCGGCTTCGAAGATTTCCCCGAAGGCGAGGGCGAAGAACTTCTTCAGTTCCAGCCCATCTCCCGCGCGCTTGTAGAGGCCGCCATGCGACTGGGCGAGGCCGCTGAGCTTGGCACCGTCGAGGTTGCTCTCGGCGCCGAACCCGATCGCAGTGATCTCGATCGCGCCGAGGCCGCTGACGTCGGCGATCTTCTGCGGCTGGTTCTCCATGCCGTCGGTGAGCAGCAGGATCGTCTTGGGCAAGCCGCTCGTTCCAGCAAGCTGGTCGCGGGCGACCGCCAGGCCGTCGCCAATGCTGGTCGCTCCGCTTGGCGAAACGGCCGCCAGCTTGCCGTTGATCTGCGACTTGGTGCTGGTCGAAACCGGCGCCAGGGCGAAGTCGACCGGGCTGGTGGCATCGGTGGAGAACGAGATCAGCCCGGCGCGGTTGCCGGTGGTCCGGATCATGTTGACGAACAACTCGGCCGCCGCGCGCGCTTCGTTGATCTTGATCTTCCCGCCGCCTGCCCCTTCGCCCATGCTGCCGGAGCGGTCGAACACCAGCATGACCGCGCGTTGGGTCGGAGGGTTGGGGATGACGATCGGGTCGGCCATCATCGTCTTGAGCGCCGAATAGGACAGGCTGCAGCCGCTTCCGTTGGAAAGCACGCCGACGATGTTGCCGTTGGCGTCGAACAGGCCCGATCCGGAGCTGCCCCCGGCGACGTCGAAATTGACGCCGATCGATGTGCCGAAGAAGGTGATCGGCATCGTGCCGGTTGCGGAGGGAGAGACCTTTTTCACCGCGCCGTTCGGGTGGTGGACGCCGAACACCGCCTCGTTGGCGCCCAGATTGGTGATCCTCACCGGCACTGGCGGTAGAGGCGGAGTGCCGCGTATCTGCAGGATCGCGTAGTCGCGCCCGTCGGTGAAGCGGAACTTCACCAGCTTGATGACCTTGTAGAACACCGCATTGTACGCGGGCAGCAGCGAGCCATCGCAGGCCACTTCGTAGTCGAAGGTCACCGAGCTGGTCGGGACTTCGAACGGATGGTCCGAAATGCAGTGGGCGGCGAGGACGACCAGGTCTGAATCGATCAGCGTGACCGAACAGGTGCTGACGTTCTCCTCCGGATGGCCGCCGCTCGGCTGGTGGATCGTCACGATCATTCCCACGCTGCGGGCGACCTTGTCCTGCGGGGAGCCGACCGGCGCGCAGCGGACGTTTTGCCACTTGGGCGCGGCCGACTTGTTGCAGATCCAGAACGGATCGTACTTGGGAGCGGTCGAACCGGGTATGTGCGGGAAGTTGGGTTCGACCCAGCCGTTGATCATGAACGGGTTGCAGTTGGTGATGCTGTTGTGGCCCGGCTCGGTGCTCTGCAGGCTCTCGCCGCGGCCGAAGCGGTCGACGAAGGCGCCACCGTTAGGCGCGCCGTTCGTGATGTAGCGAATTTTGATCGATGGCCCGACCGCGCCGACATTGATCGGCCGGGTCCAGAACGAGCCACCGCTGGCCGATGTGAAGACGTCAGTGTCGTAGCCCAGGTCGACTTCCAGGCGATTGTTCGCCGGAAGGGTCACGTTCATGAAATGGAGGATGACGAACTTGGTGCCGCCACCTGGGGCCGGCGCGAAGGTCAGGTCCTTTTCCCACACGTTGGGTGAAGTCGCCGCGGTGCCAGTGTCGGGTCCCACATGAAGGGAGGGGTTAAGGACAGGAACCGTTCCGCAAATGTGAGACATGGCTCAACCTTCCGAAGGAGGAATGGGACACAGAGCGACGACTCGAAGGGCGGCGGATTATTGGTCGGCTATTTGCGTTTGACGTCTGAGGATCTCGAAGGAATCATCTAGCCAAAGGACTGCGCTCAAGAACAACCTCCGCGAAAGCAAGCATAGCCCGCGCGAATTTTGGGGCCATCCTGACCCTCAATAGCATCCTCGTCGCGAAGTCCTTTTCGGACAACCAACCACGACCCGGTCATTCTTTTTGGAGTGCCGGCATTATGCCTGACGAATAGCCTCCTGGCTATGACGATCTGACACCGCACACCGCGCGTGTGGCCCGACTCAACGGCTGATGAGGTGAGGTAAGTGGGGCCACGCTGACCGAAGATTGATCAAAATAGTTTCGGGGCGCACCTTCCAAGTATTTGGATATAACTGGAATAATTATGGCTTTGAAGTAGGCCGAGGCTGGAAATGGAACGTGGATTGTGGGACTAAAACCGCCTACAATAAGTAGTCTTCCATTGCCTTGCTGGCGCAACCGCGGGAGGCGGAGGTGCCGTGACGCATTCGGGCGACATGCTATTCCGCGCTTTCATCAGCTATAGTCACGCTGACGCCTCCCGTGCGGGATGGCTTCATCGCGCGGTTGAATCGTACCGCGTTCCCTCGCGGCTGGTGGGCAAAGTCACCGAGATCGGCATCGTCCCGCGCCGACTGGTCCCGATATTCAAGGATCGCGAAGAACTACCGGCAGCCGGCGACCTGTCGCGCGAGATCGAGCAGGCGTTGCTGTCGTCGGAATTCCTGATCGTCATCGCGTCCCCGTCGGCGGCGGCGTCGCGCTGGGTCAACGAGGAGATCCGGCTGTTCAAGCAGCACCGGGGCGAGGACCGGATCCTGGTCGTCATCGTGGCGGGAGAGCCGGGCGCCAGCGCCACCAGCGACAAGGTGGAGGCGGAGTGCTTTCCCGAAGCCTTGCGCTTCAAGGTCGGGCCGGACGGCAAGATCTCGGACGTTCCCGCGGAGCCGATAGCCGCCGATTTGCGGCCGGAAGGCGATGGCGAACGTCTGGCCAAGCTCAAGGTCATCGCGGGCCTGACGGGATTGAAGCTTGACGACCTCGTCCAGCGCGAAGCCCAGCGGCGCAGCCGGCGCCTCACCGTCGTCGCAGCGGCCGCATCGGTGCTTGCGGTAGTGATGAGCACGCTCACGGTCGTCGCCATCAGGTCGCGCAACGAGGCCGAACGCCAGCGGGCCGAAGCTGACGGGCTGGTCGAGTACATGCTGACCGACTTGCGTTCCAAGCTCGAGCCGGTCGGTCGGCTGGACGTCCTCGACAGCGTCGGTGATCGGGCGCTGACGTACTATTCCAGGCAAAATCCCGGTAGCCTCGACGCCGATGCGCTTGGCCGCCGGGCGAGGGCGCTGCTCCTCGTCGGCGAAGTCGCGAACTTGCAGGGCAACCTGGAGGCGGCGCTCGCCACCTACAAGCAGGCGGCGGCCACGACCTCGGAACAGTTGCGCCGCGATCCGGACAATGGCCAACGCATCTTCGACCATGCGCAAAGCGTCTACTGGATCGGATATGTCGCCTGGCAGCGAGGCGATATTCCCACGGCACGCGAGTATTTTGGCCAATACCTCCATTACGCAGAAAGGCTCGCCAAACTCGAACAGCTCAAGCCAGAGTGGGAAGGGGAGTTGAGCAACGCGCACTCGGCCCTCGGAGTGCTGGAGCTGGATGACGGCCGCCTGCCGCAGGCGCTGGGCTACTTCCAGAAAGCCCAGCTTGCCTCCGAGCGGCTTCGCGAAAAGTCGGCCGACAAGCGCGAGCAGACCTACCTGATCGCGCAAGCCTTGGCCTGGAAGGCCGATGTCCGGCGGAAGATGCTCGATCCCTCGGGCGCGCTCGTCGACCGCATGCAGGAGGTGAAGCTCTACAACGAAGTGCTCGCGGCCGACCCCAAGAACAGCGAGATCAGGCAATCGCTTTATCTGGCCTGGTTGCGGATCGCGGAACTCCATCTCGAGGCCGGGGAGCCGGCGAAGGCGCTGAAGTTCGCCGATGCCAGCTTCGAGGCCCTGCAGGCGTTGCAGCGCGGCGACCCGTCCAACAGCTTGTGGGCGGAAATGGCGGTGAAGTCCGCCAATGTGCGGACCGAAGCACAGATGATGCTGGCGGATTGGCGCGGCGCCAAGGGAACGAACCAATGGGCGCTTCAGCAGGCGCAGCAGCTGCTCTCGACCGACGCCAGCGTGATGGAATGGCGCTCGGACTGCCTGATGCCGGCGCGTTGGCGGGAGATCGCGATTGCCCAGGCGCTTGGCGATCGCGCCGCGGCCCGCGACAAGATCACGGCTTTCGAGCGCGACTTCCGCGTAGGCACCAACCCTCAGTCGGATGAGGAGCGCCTGGCGCGCGTCATGGTCCACCTGCTGTCGGGTGCCAATTGGTCTTCGTCCGGCAACAGGGCCCGCGCCAGCGCCGACTTTACGCGCGCCCGAGACCTGATCTCAGGCACAACGATCACCGATTCAAGAATGATCGCCGCCGCCACTTACTTGAAGGACAAATCCGAACTCTCTGCCCTGCCCAACGGGTCGTCGATGAAGAGTGACTACTCTCTACCCCAGTTGTTCCGAACCTGATGGAGACAGACATGACAGACCTTCCCGACATGAGCCTGACCCTCGACGTGACGGTAACAGGGACCGTCGACGCCAGCGGTAACGTTTCGGTTAGCGCGATATATTCTCAAGCCGGCTCCAACCCGGTGAGTTCCAACGTGGTGGACTCAAGCGGGGACATCGACCTTAACAACATGGCCTACGACAGCAGCAGCTACAACGTGGACACGGATATCACCGTGAACCTCTCCGGCCAGATCACCGATACCAACGGCAACTCGGTGAATTTCAGCTTCCCGCAGCAAGCGGCACAAGCGGTGACCATCACCCGCGATGGCGGGGGCAACAGCGATATCAACGCGCTGCCCGGCAACAGCCTCATGCAAGTGATCATCGACGACAACGACGATGACGGCGCGGCCTACAGCTATTGCCTCAGCCTGTGGGTCGAGACCGCTCCTCCGGATGGGCAGCTCGTTGCCCTCGACCCGCGGATCGTCAATCGCTGATCCTCAGCCCGGCAGGGTGAGGGGTCGTGCCTGGTAGGTCGTGCGCCAATGCGCGACGTCGGCCAGGGCGATCTCGCGCAGCCGCCGGAGTCGGGCGGAGAGCAGGTCGAAGTCAGGCACATCGGCTTCAACGACTCTCTGGAGCCGTTGGAGCCGCTTGACCGTGACTGCCGAACGCTCGGCGATCCCGGCGAAGTCGCCTTGCATGCGGATGCCGTAGAGCGCGGCGCCCATGGCCGGCAGAACCGCGGTGACCGCGGTCACCAACGAGGTGACGTTCACGCCTCTTCCGTGGGTCACGTCGAAGCCGCCCAGCTTGAGCGTAATCCACGCGGCGCAGGCGACGATGGTGCCGCCGAACAGGTACTCGCCCGCCTTGTGCAGCCGATGATCGAGTTTGTGCATCAGGTGGGCGTTGTGGGAATGATACTCGATCTGATCCTGGATCATCGTCTGGGCCACCGCTCGCACGCGCGAGAGGTAGTGCTGGTCGGCGCATACCGAGGGTAGGCCAAGCTCCCGCGCCGTCGCGCGGCTGAGCCAGCGGACCCAGCCCGGAATGCTGCCTGACTCTCCAGCGTCGCCGTGGCGGAGGTAGAGATCCCCAAGCAGCCCGGTCGCCGCTAGCACCCGCAACTGTTCGGCCAGGTGGCGGTAATCCATCCATCGCTCGTGCCAGCCGGCGCGCGAGCCGACCCGCGTGTTGAGCAGGATGAGGATGATGATGGCTAGCTCAGTGGCGATCAGGAACAGCTTGGCAGAGGGAAACAGCAGTCCGCCCGTGGCCAGCAACACGGCCAGCACGGCGAACCCGAAATTGACGATGAACCCGCTGCGGAAGATCTGCGCGAAATAGGTGGCCGAGGCGTCGGCAGTGCCGAACCGCGGGACAAGCCTGTCCGTAAAGGCGCTCGCGTAAGTCCCTCGCTCGTTGCCGAAGGGATTGGAGCGCTCCTGCAAGTAGAGCGCGCACTGGTCCGGCCGCGGAGGCCGCAGATCCGTCCGCCGAATTCGCCGTACGCGGGTTACCGAGAGGAGAAGGGGATAGGGCCAGGCCGGCGTGCGCTTGTGGTCGCGCTCCTGCAGGAACCTTGCCCGCATTCGTCGGTCGACATCGTCGTCCGGTGGCGCGCACAGGGCCGAGACCACTCCCGCCAGCACGGTCCCCGCGGGCGCTCGCGCTACGCTGTCGATGGTCGGTCGGTCGAAGTCGAGATCGCTCAACCCCGACCAGTAGAGCATGGGCGGCTCGACGTTGTGCGTATCCACCCGGATTACGGGAACCTGGTGAGCGATCGCCTCGGCCACGATCTGGGCGGTCCCGCCGCGGCCTCGCGCGGGCTCGCCGTCCCACAGGGCGAGCACGATATCCGCCTGTTCCAGCATGACCCGCCCGGCCGCCTCGTAAGCGGCGTCCTCGTTGGTGCGGTCGCCGGGCAGTTCGAACACCGCGGTCGCGCGTTCGAGTAGCTGGGAGAACGTTTCCTTCGATTCCGGCTCCTCAAAATCCTCGAGATAAGTGCCGCGTGGAAAAGGCAGGCAGGCGTCGATCCGCCAGCCACGCTCGGCCGCGCATTTGGCGACGAGCGTATCGGCGCCTTCCGCTAGGCCAGTCACCAACCGCAAGCACAGGGGCTGCTCGCTGAACGCCTCGCCATGCTCGCGCCCGACCTTTTGCACGGCGTCCGCCAGGCCGGACAGCAGCGAGGCCACCAGTTCGTTCAACTGGCCCAGGTTCTCGGACCCCAGCCTGACTGGCCGGTGTCCCGTCACTCCCACGGTCAGACAGAGTTGCGGTCGGAGCGATGCCCAAGGTTCAGCCACATCGTCGCTTCGACCGTCGTTCATGGGAGCCCCCCTGCGGGCTCAATCTAACTGAAACGCCGGGTCAATGCGAGGGTGAGCGACCGAACCACGCAGCGGGATGGCGAGAGGAGTCCTTCGACAAGCTCAGGACGAACGGAGTTTAAACAAAGGCCCGTTCGTGGTGAGCTTGTCGAACCACCTGGCGTCTGACCGCCTACCCCTCCGTCACGCGCCTTTGGCGCCCGCCACCTCCCCGAGACGAGCTCGGGGAGGATCTGATCAACGGTTGTTACTGGTGGCGGTAGATCGCCCGCTCGTGCGAGAAGGCCTTGAAGCCGAAGTAGCCGTGGTAGCTGCCCATGCCGCTCTGATTGACGCCGCCGAAGGGCAGGCCGTTCTCCAGGTAGTGCGAGAACACGCCGTTGACGGTGACACCGCCCGACGACGTGCGGGCGAGGATCTTGTCCACGTTCGCTTCGTCGTTGCTGTAGATGTACAGCGCCAGCGGCTTGTCGCGCGCTTCGATGTATTCGATCACCTGGTCGAGGTTCTCGTAAGTCATCACCGGAAGGACCGGGGCGAAGATCTCCTCCTGCAGGATCTTCATCTGCGGAGTGACGTCGGTCAGCATGGTCGGGTGGACCGTGAGATCGTCCGCCTCGAGCACGCCGCCCGCTGCCACCGTCGCGCCCTGCGCCACGGCGTCATCGAACAGGCCCTTCACGCGGGCGAAGTTACCGCCGTTGACGATCTGGGCGATGCGCTCCTTCTTGAGCTCGCCGCCTTCGTAGAGGTTGGCGGTGACATTGGCCTTGAAGCCATCGACCAGGCGCTGCTTCTGGTCTTCCCTTACGAAGACATAGTCCGGGCAGATGCAGGCCTGGCCGCCGTTGAACTGCTTGGCACCGGCGAGATCGGCGGCGATCTTCTCGATGTCGGCGCCGTCATCGATGATGACCGGCGATTTGCCGCCGAGTTCGAGAGTCACGCTGGCGAGGTGCTTGGCCGCCGCCTGCATCACGATCTTGCCGACGCGGGTGCTTCCGGTGAAGAAGATGTGGCTGAACGGTAGTTCGAGCAGTTCCGTGGCGACACTGACATCGCCTTCGAACAGCGCGACTTCGCGCTCGTCGAACACTTCGCGGATGATCACGCCGGCGATCTGCGCGGTGTTCGGGCAAAGGTCGGTCAGCTTGACCATGCAGCAATTGCCGGCAGCCACCGCCGCGGCAACCGGGCCGAGCGTCAGGCCGAGCGGGAAGTTCCACGGCCCGAGGACCAGGCACACGCCGCGCGCCTCGTAGGCGATCAGGGCCTTGTCGTTGGGGTTCTTCGAGGGGGTGACTTCGGTCGGCTTCATCCAGCTATCGAGGTTGTCGATGGCGAGCTGGATGTTGCCGACGATGTTGAGCACCTCGGTGATGCGGATTTCGCCCTCGGGCTTGCGAGTGTCCTTCTGCACCGCCGCGACGATGGCGTCGGCATGAGCCAGGACGGCATCCTTGAGCTTGGCGAGCTTGGCCTTGCGCTGCTCGGCGGTCGAGGCCTTCACATCCCACTGATGCGCCTGCTGCAGCGCGAACACGCGCGAGATTTCGGTGGAGGTATCGAGGACTGCTTCGGCTGTGGTGGACATCATGGGTTCCGTCTGTGTTCGGCCTAGGGGACGCGCGGCTTCTAGAGAGTCTCTTGGCCGCCGGGGAGTGTCTTTTTGGTCTCGTCGTTCACGGCATTATCTTTAATGCGAATGATTAGCATTGACGCAAGAACTATCGACCAAGTAGGCGCGCCGCGTGAAGAGCTCCACCATCCGTATCTGGTACCTGGTGCACAAGTGGGCCAGCTTGATCTGCACGCTCTTCCTGCTGATGCTATGCGTCACCGGCTTGCCGCTGATTTTTCACGACGAGATCGACGGGCTGCTGGGCCATGAACCCGCCGCGATGACCGGGCAGGGCTCCTCGGGTGAAGGGCCCGGCCTGCTGCCGCTCGATACGATGCTGGAGAAGGCACTCGACCAGCGACCGGGCGAGGTGCCGCTGTTCATGGCGTTCGACAACACGACGCCGATCCTCACCATCACCACTGGACCGGCGCCCGACTCTCCGGCCGAGGACATGACGATCCAATTGTTCGACCGCTCCACGGGCGAACCGGCCGGTCAGGTCTCCGAAGGCGAGGGCGTGATGGGGTTCATCCTCAAGCTCCACACCGATATGTTCCTGGGCCTGCCGGGCATGCTGTTCCTTGGCGTCATGGGCATCCTGTTCGTCGTGGCGACGGTTTCGGGCGTGGTCCTCTACGCCCCGTTCATGCGCCGGCTTCCGTTCGGGACCCTGCGCGTGTCTCGTAGCCAGCGGCTCAAGCACCTCGACTATCACAACCTGCTCGGGATCGTCGCGCTGGCCTGGATCGTGGTGGTGGGAAGCACGGGAGTGATCAACGCCTTCGCCACCCCGCTGATCCAGTTCTGGCAGCAATCGGAGCTGGCCGAGATGACCGCCGCCTACCAGGGCGTGGAGCCGCTGCCGCCCTCGCGCTACGGTTCGCTCGACAAGGCCATGGCCGCCGCTCGGGCCGCCCGACCGGGCAACAATCCGCAGTTCATCGCCTTTCCAGGCGGGGCCTACAGCAGCCAGCATCACTATGCGGTGTTCCTGCAGGGCGACACGGCACTGACCGAGCGCATGCTGACCCCGGCCTTGATCGATGCGGAGACGGGCAAGCTGACCGATGTCCGGCCGCTCCCCTGGTACCTGACGGCGCTGCTCTTTTCGCAGCCGCTGCACTTTGGCGACTACGGCGGACTGCCGCTCAAGCTGATCTGGTCGGTGCTGACCCTGGCGACGGTGTGGATCCTGTGGACCGGCGTGCTGCTCTGGCTGCGGCGTGAGCCAGGGGCGGTCGAGCGGCGGATCGTCGAGATACATAGCGGCGGCACTGCGGGAGAAGCGGCATGACCGTTCGGCCGCGTCGTCGCTCGCGCAGCCTTGCCGGCGTCTTCGGTGTGCCGTTCGCGCTCGCCGTGATGACGCTGACCGGGCTGGTCGTCGGCCTCGCCGGCGAAGGCCTGCACAACCTGATTGCCTGGCTGCTCCTCGCCCCCTTGCCGGCCGTGCTGACGTGGGCCTGGGCGCGCCGAAACTGAACACCATTCAACGTCTTGGAATACTAGGGGTCTAAACCAATGAGAGCACTTTCCACTGCCTTGCCCGCGTTCGTAATCGCGGCCGTCCTGGCGACGCCTGCCTGGGCGCAGGATGATGCGGGCGATGAGATTGTCGTCACGGCGCAGGCTGAGAACGCCACGGTCATAGTCAACGGCGGCAACGCGGGCGTGCTGGGCGATCGGCCGGCGGAAGACCTGCCGTTCTCGATCCGCAGCTACGATGAATCGCTGATCCTCAACCAGCAGCCGCAGACGCTCGGCGAAGTGCTGCAGAACGATCCGACGATCCGCTCGACGTTCGGCTTCGGCAATGCCGCCGAACTGTTTGTCATTCGCGGTTTTGCGTTGTTCGGCGACGATATCGGGCTCAACGGGCTCTACGGCATCGCCCCGCGCCAGCTGATCGCTCCCGAGCTGTTCGAGAGCGTGCAAGTTCTCAACGGTTCGAGCGCCTTCCTCAACGGCGCGGCGCCGGGTGGGTCGGGCCTTGGTGGCAGCGTCAACCTGCTGCTCAAGCGTGCTGGCAATGAACCGCTGACCCGCGCGACCTTGGGCTACACGGGCGATGCGCACATTGGCGGCAGCTTCGACGTCTCCCGTCGCTTCGGGACCAACGGCGAATGGGGCCTGCGCGTCAACGGCGCCTATCGCGACGGCGAGGTGTCGATCGACCGCGAGGATCGCCGCAACCAGGTGCTCGGAGTAGCCCTCGACTGGCGCAGCGACCGGGCACGCGTGGTGCTCGACCTCGCCTACCAGGAAGTGCGGGTCGATAGCTTGAGGTCCAAGGTCACGCTGGGCGTCAATGCGGTGCCCGCGGTTCCGGAAGCCGACGGCAACTTTGCCCAGGACTTCACTTACACCGAGATGCGTGACCTGTTCGGTACGATCTCGGCCGAATACGATCTCACCGACAATTTGCTCTTCTATGCTCGGGCTGGCGCTAGAGATGGCCGTGAAGACGGCATCTATGGTGGTCTCACCGTCACGGATGCGATCACCGGCGATGGCGCGGGCAGTGCCCTCTACGTCCCACGGACCGACAACAACGAAGCCGCCGAGGCCGGCATCCGCGCTAAGTTCGGATCGAGCATCACCAACGAAGTGAACTTGGGCGGCAGCGCGAACTGGCAGGTCAACCGCAATGCCTTCGATTTCCTCGCCGGCTTCGCCAGCAACCTCTACAATCCGACGCAGGTGCCCTTGCCGGGTTCCGTGTTTCCCGGCGGTAATCTCGACGATCCCTTCCCGAGGACGCGCAGCCAGCTTTGGAGCCTGTTTGCCTCCGACACGCTCGGCCTGTGGGAGGATCGCATCCTATTGACCGGCGGCCTACGTTTGCAGTCGATCCTCGCCAGGACATTTGCTTACGATACCGCGGCTCTGGACGTGGAGTACAACGAGGACGCGGTGACTCCCGTCATCGGACTGGTCGTCAAGCCAACCGAAGGGCTCTCGCTATATGCGAACCGCATCGAAGCGCTCGAGCAGGGTCCCACGGCTCCGGTCGATCAGACTTTGACCAATCCAGGCGCCATGCTCGCGCCGCGCAAGTCGGTGCAGTACGAGATCGGTGGCAAAGTCGGTTTCGGTCGTCTGTTCGCCGGCCTCGCGCTCTATCGTATCGAACGACCCGGCGAAGGCCGGCTGCCCGACGACAGCTTCGGCTATCTCGGGGATCAACGCCACCAGGGCATCGAACTCACCTTCAACGGTGATCTCGCCAAGGGCCTGCGGATCATTTCGGGCCTATCGGTTATCGATGCCGAACTCATTGGTGGCAACGAGGTTAAGGGCGTGCCCGGCTTCACTGGCAACGCGGACATCGAGTGGGATTTGCCCTTCGTGCCTGGCCTGACCGTAACCGGTCGCGTCACTCATACCGGCGACCAGTGGGTCGACACGGCCAACACGCTCAAGATCGACGACTGGACAGTGTTCGATCTCGGCGCGCGCTACGTGTTTGCTGCTGGCGAAACCCCGGTCACCCTGCGCCTGACGCTCGATAACGTGACCAACGAGCGTTATTGGGCCTCGGCCTACGACACCTTCAGCAATGCGCTTCTCCAGGGGCAGCCGCGGACGGTGAAGGCGTCGATCTCGGCCGACTTCTAAGGTGTGATCAGGGATGCCGGCTTCGTGGAGCGATCTTCGAAGCCGGCATGCCTCGCGCTCCCGTGCGGAGCGTCGGCCTGACGGCACGGCCGGGCTGACCGTTTTCCTGAATCGAGAACATTTTGCGAGGACGGCCGTTGCTGTTCGACGACTTGCGTCGTCAGCGCCCAAGAGCGGTTCAGGAGATGCGATGTGAACTGGGAACGCCTTACGCGACGCAACCTGCTCGCTATCGCAGCGGTTTCCTCTGCCGTACTGACCGCGCGCCAGTGGGGCGGATATTCGTCGGCCAGCGCAGCTACCATCGCCAATCTCATCCAGGGCAAGACTTTTAGCGGCACTCGCGGATCGGCGAGCGGTAGCGCTGGCGGGGAGGGCATCAGGATTGCCGCTGACGGGACGGGGATTGTCGACGGGGTCTTTCAAAACCTGGCGACAGCGGTGCGTATTCCCAAGCCGATCAGTCAGCTCACCATCGAGAACGGCAAGGCCGACAACCTCTACCGCTTCCTGGACACCACCGTTGCGTCCGGAGTGGCCGACGCGTCGCTTAGCGATTTCGTTATCCGGAACGTACAGGCCGGAAAGCTCGAGCACGGCTTCAGTCGCTTGCGCTATCAATCGGCGCGCGGAGTAATCGAGGATGTGATCGCAACCTGCAGGGACAGCGGGGGCGATGCGTATTGCGTTGGCTTCGCGCTCGACGACCAAGCCCGCGACATTACCTACCAGCGAGCGGCAGCTCACGGATTTCGTGAATCCGGAAGCGCGGCTGGCAGCTACTGGAACGGTGACGGCTTCACCGACGAACGCGGCAACAGCATGATCCGCTATCTCGATTGCCTGGCGACCGGCTGCACGGATGGCGGGTTCGATCTCAAATCGGCTGCCGTCCTGCTCGAGCGCTGCAAGTCCGAAGGCAACAAGCGCAATTTCCGCCTGTGGAACAGCGGCGAACTGCACGATTGCGAGAGCATCGAGCCGGTCTCGCGCGGGGGCAGCGGGCGGACGGCCCATTTCTCGTTTCATGGCGACGTCGGCGCCTATCGCATCGTCCGTCCCAAGGTCCGGGCCCGCGAAGGCAACACGGCGCCGGTTTTCCTCTTCAACACCAATACGGTCGCGCGCCTCACTATCGAGGGCGCGGACATCGAGGCGCCGTCGGCGGCGCTAATCACCGTGGAGAACGGACCCGCACCGGTGGTTGAATTCGTCCCGGCGCGGAACCGGCAGCATATCGTCACTGCCAGCTAGTCCCGCGGGGTTAGGACGTCTCAGTAGGCGTTGGGATGAACGACGACGAGCGCAGTCCGCATGAGGATCTGGACGTCGCGTCCGATCGTCCACCCCGAGATGTACTCGAGATCGGCTTGCAGCCTGCGAGTCAAATCGGCGGGCTCGCGCGTCGCTCCACGAAAGCCGCGTACCTGGGCGAGGCCGGTGATGCCGGGCTTGAGGGCGTGTCGATGCCAGTAGCGCTCGTCGACATCCCAGAACAGCTCCTGTCCCGCCATCGAGCCAAGGGCGTGCGGGCGGGGGCCGACCAAGCTCATCGATCCCAGCAGGACATTGAACAGCTGGGGAAGCTCATCGAGACTGGTACGCCGCAAGAAGTTGCCGACGCGAGTGATCCGCTCGTCATCCTGACTGGCAGAAACCGTGCCATCGGCATCGCACATCTCGGTCCGCATGGTGCGGAACTTGAAGACCGTGAACAGCGCGTTGCCCCAGCCCACGCGCGACTGGCGGAAGAGCACGGGCCCCTGGCTGTCGAACTTGATGGCGACGGCGATCGCGGCCAGCACAGGCGCCAGAATGATAAGCGCCGCAAGCGTGAGGCCGAGATCGAACCCGCGCTTGACGATCTGGTCGGGGCGACCGAGCGGCCCCGAGGCAACGACCATGGTAGACCCGCCGCTGAGCCGGCCGACTCCGATGGGGCCCATCATCTCCAGTTCGCGCTTGAGGATTTCCGCGCGGACATTCGCCCCTTTGAGCGCCATGGCCCAATCGTACTGAGCTTCAGGCCGGCAAGCGATGATGACGCGATCCGCGCCTTCCAAGACCTCGGCCAGGCGGAGCAGCATCACAGGGTCGCGCAGATTGGGTTCGATCCCGACATCGCGCGCGTCGATCACCATGGCGTGGGGAGGGGCATCGACTTCCTCCCCGTCCACGATGATCAGTTCGGTCAGGTAGCGGTTCTCGAACACGCGCTCGCCGATTGTGCCTCCGACCAGCCTGGACAGCGCAAGCGCGGCCGGCATTACGATCAAGGCGATGGCCAATCCGGAGCGCCCGATACCTCCGAGCGAGTATCCGACGAGCAGAATGACGAGCAGCGTGAAGATGGCCGCTATGACAGCCCTGGAGAGGCCCTTGCCGGGATATTGCAGCGCATCGATGGCGTAAGCCCGAAGGTTGGTGGCCGCGACGATGTAGATCGGTATCGCGGCAAGGGCGACCGGCCGCCAGTCGAAGCCGCGCGACCAGTAGTCGCCGATCGTCGCGGCAAGGCCGAGCGCGACGGCAATCGCCAGCACGTCGCCGACGAGCAGGACCATCGCCATTTGCGCCCGCGCATGACGCCGCGGTTCCAGCCGCCGCGAGATGGCTTGCCGAGATTCAATGAAGCCATCGCGAAGAGTTTGAAAGTTCAAGAGCTACGCACCCGAAAAAGACCCCGACCTTGTTGGGGCCTTCACGAGCGATGGGCAGGAATGTTCCGAGCGTAGCGCCGAACGGAGGAAATTGTGCGATCAGCGACAATCGCGACGCCGAAAATGGTCCGGCGTCGTCGTGTAACAGCAACTTAGCGGATCGCTTCGGCCGGTAAAACGGCGCCCCCGATCCTAATCCTGGCTGTCAGAATATCAGCAGATAGACGCTCACCCACGCGAGCAGGCCAACCGCCAACGCGGCGCCGAACGCGATTACCGACTTCCTGGGTACGGTATCGGGCGCCGACAACACGGCGCGGCTCTTAACGTCTTCTAGCTTCACGATATCTTTGCCAGCATCCTCTGGCCGCTCGTTTTCAAACCACTGTCACCGGCGGCCTATGTTTTGAATACACCCAAGCGTCCCTTCGCTCAAGCGCTCAACCGAATTGCTGAACACTTGGTCGCATTTCCTTCTGTGCTTGAAATGGGCGCGGCCAAACTAAGTTCCTGGGGTGAAACTAAAAAAAGCGAGAATGATCGCCTTCGCACTGCAACATCGCCTTTGGACCGACCGTGGAACGCTCGCGAGACACAAGGATTTGCGTCAGTTGAGGATGTCGAAGGGCGGACGTCATTCAAGGAACGATGATGGACGCACTCACCAGTAGTTTCGGTCGCCGAGCCCCTGAGCCCGGCCTGATCGATATTCGCGGAATCGCCTCGATCATTCGCCGGCGCGGTCTTGCGATCGCTGCGGTGATGGGGATCGCCTTTTTGAGCGCGATCATCGCCTATACCGCCGCGAGTCCGACCTATTCCGCCACGGCACAGGTTGCGATCGAGCGGCAGGTGGAAGACCTGGTTCCCGTGGAGTCCACACGCGAGCGGCCTGCGATGACCGACTCCTCCACGGTCGACACCGAAGTCCAGATCCTCCAATCGCCGACCATCGCCGCTGGAGTGGTCGACCAGCTCGACCTCGCACGGCGACCGGGCTTCGGCTTCGCCGCCGATGGACAGGCTCCTGGCGCGGACGCCCTGCCGGCTGCGCGGGCCCGCGCTATCGACGTCGTGCGCAACGGCCTCGACGTCAGGCGTGAGGGCACCTCCTACGCGATCGGGATCAGCTTTGCCTGGGGCGACCCTCAGACACCGACCGATATCGTTAACACGGCGGCCAAGGTCTATCTCGACTCCCAACGCCAGGGTCTGTCGGCGGAAACCAACGAGCAGGTCGCCTTGCTCGCCGAGCGGCTCGAGATGCTTCGCGAAGATGTCCAGCAGGCAGAGGCCGCCGTCGCCACTTATCGCGACCAGACCAACTTGGTCGATATCTACAACGACAATGCCACCGCGCAGCAACAGATCGCCACGATCAACGGCATGCGTGCCCAGGCTCAGTCGCAGCAAGCCGCCGCCGCTTCGCGCGCCGCGAGCGGGCGCACCGGCGACGTGGCCGGGGTGCTCGACTCTCCGGTCATAAGTCAGCTGCGTACCGAAGAAGCCCGACTGGTCGCCAAGGAAGCTTCGATGAGCGTGCGCTACGGGCCCAACTATCCCGAGATGGCGCCGCTTCACGAAGAGCTGGCAGTAGTCCGAAGCAAGATTGCCGAGGAAACCGGACGTCTAAGCAGGAGCCTCACAGCGGAGGCCAGGGCAGTAGGTAGCCAGGCCGGCTCGCTCAGCGGCTCGGTCGGCGAAGTGATCGGAAATGTGCGGGCGGGTAATCGCGCGTCGGTTCAATTGGCCGATCTGCAGCGCAATGCCGAGGCCGCGCGGGTCCTCTATTCGGCCATGCTGGAGCGCTACCGCCAAGCCATCGCGACGCAGGGCACCGAGCGCGGCAGCGCCTATATCGTATCGCTCGCGCCGGTTCCGCGCGCCGCCATTTCGCCTAATCTCTCAGTCTACCTGCTCGTCGGCATCCTCGCCGGGCTGGCAGCGTCGGCCGTGATCGTGCTGCTGCTTGAAATGCTTGAGCGTGGCGTGCGGACCCGGCGCGAGCTGGAGACCTCGCTCGGCGTTCCAGTTCTCGCGTCGGCACCTGATCTTGCTACGGTCAACGGCGGCTCGCACGCGGTGCATGCGCCGTTGGAGGCGAGTGACTATGCCCTCACGAACAGCGGCTCGTTGTTCGGAGAGACCTTCCGCTCGATCCGCACGGTCCTGCGGATTGGCCGCGGCGACCGGGATGCGCGCAGTGTCGCGGTGATCTCCTCGATCCCCCACGAAGGCAAGACGACGATCGCTCTGACGCTGGCGCGGACGACCGCAAAGCTTGGCCAGCGCGTGGTGCTGGTCGATTGCGACGAGCGCCAGCGCGGGTCGAGCCGTGAGTTCAGACCTGGCCCCGTCGGACTGGCCCAAGTCCTGGCCGGCACCGCCACGCTTGAGGACGCGCTGATTATCGACCTGGAAACCGGGTTGAGCGTCCTTCCGCAACTTACCGGCGACGATCCGGATTACGACATGTTCGCCTCGGACAAGATGCAACAGCTGATCGACACCTTGGAGCAGCGCTTCGACCTGGTCGTGATCGACACCGCGCCGGTGCTGCAGATCGCCGAGGCACGGGCGCTGGCTGCGATGGCCGACAAGACGCTGTTCGTGATGCGCTGGCGCGATACGCCCGTCCATACCGCTCGCATGGCGCTCGACCTGCTCGAGCGTTCGGGGGCGGACGTGGCCGGGGCGGTGCTCAACATGGTCGATATCCGCGCCCAGGCGAAATCGAGCGCCGAGACGCATCTCTACCGTGAGTACGAGAAGGAACCCGCCTGATCCGATGAGCAAACGGGTCGTGTTTGTCATCAACTCGCTGGCGGGTGGGGGAGCGGAGCGAGTGTTCAGCACCATCCTGTCCGCGTCTGCGCCTTATCGACGCGATTACGACGTCTCGGTGACGCTGCTCGATCGTGAGGACCGGGCGTACGAGCTGCCGCGCGACATGGGCGTCCGGCAACTGGACAGCCGGCACAGCTTGCCCCTCAGCATCGCCGGGCTGACCCGAGAGGCAAGGCGGGAGAAGGCCCAGCTTGCGGTCTCCTTCCTGACCCGAGCTAACGTTGCCGCTGCCTTCGCCATGATCGTGCGACGGAGGCCTTTCGTCATCAGCGAACGTGTCGACACGGCAGCTCACCTCGCCACTGGGCGCTTCGCTTGGGCGAGCCGGTTCCTGGTCCGGCTCACCTACCCGCGTGCGGCGGCCGTGATCGCGGTCTCGAGCGGGGTTGCCGACACGCTCGTCCGCGACTTCGGCGTCGAGCGGCAGCGGATTTCCGTCGTTTTCAACCCGGTCGATCTCGACAGGATTGCCAGGCTCGCTGCGGAGGAGCCTGCGATCGACATTCGCGGCGACGATTGCATCGCCATGGGGCGCCTGGTTCCGAACAAGAACTTCGCCCTGGCGATTGAGGCCTTCGCTCGCAGCGGCCGGAGCGGGCGGCTGGTGCTGATCGGCACCGGACCGCTTGAGGCGGAGCTACGCGCGCTCGCCGATCGAGTGGGCCTTGGCGAACGGCTGGTCATGCCCGGCTTCATCGAGAACCCTTATGCACTGCTGGCCCGCGCCGGCCTTTTCGTGCTGAGTTCCAATGCCGAGGGCTTTCCCAATGCGCTGGTCGAGGCGATGGCGGTCGGCCTGCCGGTGGTCGCTACCGATTGCCGCTCTGGGCCGTCGGAGGTTCTGGCGACAAGTCTCGACGGCGCCAAGGCGGCCGAGGGTGAGGGCGGTCTTCTGGTCCCGGCCAATGATGTTCCAGCGATGGCCGAAGCCATTGCCCTCATGGGGGACCGGAGCGTCAGCCGGGCGTTCGGCGAGCGAGGCAGGCGCCGGGCGGCCGAGTTCAGTGTCGACAAGGCGGTTGGGGCTTACTGGCAGATCATCGAGTCCGTCATCGGGAACGGAACGATCCGGTCATGACTTCGGGGCGCATCCGCTGGCGCCAAGCGTGCCTCATGATCGCCGTCGCGATCGTGCTGACCTTGCCGCTCGGGCGGCTGTCCGGGACTATCGATGCCTTCACCTCGTTCCTGCCGTTCGCTCCGCTGTTCGCGCTGGCGGCCCTCATTCCGGGACGGGGCAAGATGCCCGCCCTGATGCAGGGCGTTGCTGCTTGCGTCCTCGTTGTCACGGCGGTGGCGATAGTCCCGGAGGTTGCGACTACCGGACGAGCGCATGCGTCGGCCGCCTCAGGCCAGCGGCTGACCCTGATTACGCAGAACGTCGGCGTGGTGAACTCCGATCCGGTCGGGACCATCGACGCCTTGCTCGCCAGCGATGCGGATATCGTTGTGCTGCAGGAGACCGACGGCGCGGTTGCGCCCTATCACCAGCGGCTCAAGCAGCGCTTTCCCTATTACAGCCCCTGCCGCGAAGGCTGCTCCGCCGCGATCTATTCGCGGCTGCCGCTCACTGAAGCGCGCTACCGCGCCCGGGCAGCCGATGGCGCGGCGTTCGGCCCGCCGCTCCTCTGGGCGACGGTGAAGCTCGAGGACGGGACGCAGTTTCCGATCGTCACTTATCACCAGCCATGGCCGCTCCCCGCCGAGCGCCAGGCCGAATGGCGCAATGATCTGCCAGACGCGCTCGCCGCGCTTGGGACGCAGCGATTGATCCTGGCTGGCGACTTCAACCTGACGCCGTGGAGTTCGGCCATGGGGCAGCTAGATAGCGATCTCGCACCGCTCAGCCGGGGCACCCGCGCGGCGTTCAGTTTCCCGGCGCGGTTTGCTGGCCTTTCGTGGCCGGTTCCGTTCCTGCCCATCGATCATGTCTACACCGGGCCGCAGTGGTCGGTGCAGAACGTGGAGGTGCTGCCGGCCGTGGGGTCGGACCATCACGCCATCCGGGCCGACCTGGTGTTCGCCAATCCGACGGTGGCAGGCGGATGAGCGACAGTTTCTCCGACGTAGCCCCGATGCTTCCGGCCTACGCGCTGCTTCCGGCACTCTGCGTACTCACGCTCGGCGCCGTTTTCGCGCTGTGGATCGCGCAGGGGCTGGCGGCCCGCTTCGTCGTCTTTGCGATCTGGATGCGGCTCGTGCTGTCCGCGTTGCACGTCTACACTTACGCGCAGGTCGCCGGGGGCCTGTCGATCAACGCGCTGTTTTCGATCTTCGTTGTCGGGCTGGGCTTTCTGGTCGTCCGCAAGACGCTGTTGCTGAACAAGGCGGTGTTGCCGATCTACCTGCTCATCGGCGTCACCTTGCTCAGCGCCATGGCGAACGCGCGGGTGGTTCCCGGGTTCGATGTGCTGATCAAGTATCTCTATTTCCTGGTGATCGCGCTCGCGACCTACCAGGCGCTCCGAGAGAGCGACCGCGGATTCGGCCTCGCCGTGCTGCTCGCCTTCAGCCCGCTCGTGCTGCTGCAGCTGATCTCGGTGGTGCTGGGAATGCCCAAGGTCGCTCCCGACGGGTCGATCAGCTACATCGGCGGGTACAATCACGAAGCCGCCTTCTCGGTCGCGCTGGTCGGTCTGTTCTTCGCGGCCTGCCTCGCCAAGGGCACCAGCCTCACGATCCGCACCATAGCCATGGTGGCTGCAGCCGCCGGCATCTGGGTGGCCAACTATCGCACGGCCATGATCGGGATCCTCCCGCTCGGCTTTTACGCCACCGCGATGGGGGTTGGCCGGTGGGTCGAACCCAGGTTGCGCGCGGCCGTGATCATCGGGATGACGATGCTTGCGCTCGCGCTCGTGGTTTACGCGCTGGGAGCTTCCGAACGCTTCGTCGAGATCAAGAGTCTGCTCCAGGGCGAAGTCGATCTGCTGAAGCCGCCGGCCTCCTTCACGCAAGCCGACCAAGACCTGCTGAGCGCCCGGGCCTATATCTGGAGCCAGTATCTCTACGGCTGGGCCGACGGAAACGCGCTCCAGCACCTGCTCGGTTTCGGTCCGGACGCCTGGGAGGATCACTTTGAGATCTACGCCCACAACACCTTCGTCGGTATGCTTTTCGACGGTGGCCTGCTTGGCGTGGGGGCCATCGCCACGCTTCTCGGCACCGGTTTCGTGCTTGCCGCGAGGAGTGGCGAATTCGCGCCCCGGCTCCTGGCGGCGCATCTGAGCTTCCTCTTGCTCAACATGGCGACGATGCCCTTCTGGTTGATTGAGGGGCTCATTCTCTACGGCTATCTCTGGGGTCACACGATGCACGCCTACTACCGCCGAGCTCCGAAGTGGGAGTTCGATCCGGCCGACCTTGGCGCCTTGCGCTTCAACGGTAGCTTGTGATGCTTTCCGGTCGAGGACCCGGCAACGCGGCACCGCGCTTCTCGGTAATCACGCCGCTGTACAACAAGGCCCCTCATGTCGAAGCCACGATACGCAGCGCACTGAGTCAAAGCCGCCCACCCGAAGAGATCATCGTCATCGACGACGGCTCGACCGACGGCGGCCTAGAAATCGTGCGCGCGATCCAGGACGAACGGGTGCGCATTCTGACGCGCTCCCCGCCCGGACCTGGCGGCTATGCCGCGAGGAACCTCGGGATCAGGGCGGCCAAGGGGGACTGGGTCGCCTTCCTCGATGCCGACGATTTGTGGAGCGATCGTCACCTCGAGGGGCTTTCCACGGCGATCACTGACTGTCCCGAAACCGTCGGGTGCGCGTTCAGCCGGTTCGAGATAGTCGAAGAGGCCGGTCGTCGGCCTTACCGGCATTCCAACCGGCTGGTTCCAGGAAGGGCGCTTCCGCTTGAACTGCTTATCCAGGCCTGGCTCGATACCGAGCGCTGCCCTGTCTGGACAGGCGCCACGGCCATTCGCACCGACCTTCTGGTCGATGCCGGCCTGTTTCCAGAAGACGGCGCGAGGCGTGGCGGGGACAAGGACATGTGGCTTCGCGCGCTGGCGCTCTCAGAAGCGGTGTTCGTCGAACACTCCAGCGCCGAGTTCCACCAGGACACGGTCAATCGCGTAACACGTTCGACGCGCCATTCGAACGTGCCGGTCATCGTCTCGACTATAGCCGAACTGTTGGATGGCGTTACGCCCGAGCAACGCTCGCTGCTCAAGCGCCTGTCGAACCAGGAAGTGGTGCTCTACGCGCGTCACTCGGCCGGCAACGGAGTGCCCTTCGGGGCCGAGTTCTTCCGGGCGCTATACGCGCCCCGCCTGCGCGACAGCATCAGGATGGCCGGCTACTGGATTGCCGCGCAGGTCATGCGTTTACGGAAGCGGATCGGCGCCAGCTAAGGCAGCGCCCTCCCGTTCGCTGCGTAGCAAGCCGCAAGAAGCTCGGCCGGAACCGTGCGATTGACGTAGCCTTCGGAGCCTTCCTCCGAAATCACCTTGGCCGGGATACCTGCCACCACGCTGTTCGGGGGCACGTCTCGGGTCACCAGCGCGGAAACGCCGATCGCGCTATCGTCGCCGACCGTCACTTTGCCGATCACTTTCGCGCCGACGCCCATGAAGACCCGGTTACCGATCGTGGGAGTCCCGGCCCGTTTACCGCGGTTGGTTTGGCCGATCATGGTCATCGCGCTCAAGGTGACGTCATGCCCGATCTTGGTGTGGCCGTGCATGTAGATGCCGCCAAAGCGGTTGATGAACAGGCCCGGGTCGATCTCGGTGTATTCAGGGATCGCGATCCCGTATTTGTAGCGGCAGTGCAGCAGGATGAACTTGGCGATCGGATAGAGCGTCAGCCGAGTGATGCGCCCAGTCTTCAGGTAGCCGCTCAGCCGCATCCAGAAGGTGTACTTGTACCCGGGCGTAAACAGGAAGTGGCGCCAGAAGTGGAAGCGTCCGGCGTGGTAGCGATGCAGGTCGGCGGTGAGATAGAGCCGGAGCGCCCGAAACGATCTGAGGCAACCGCGCGAATGGGGTTTGGCGAGCGCTTCGAGATCGACCTCCTCTTCCCGTAGTTGGATCTTCGAGACCTCGGACATACCCACCTTTCCGCACCATTGTGCATCTGCGTACTTCCAACTGTCTATTACGCCTTTTGTTCTGCGCCATGGCCTCAGTTGGCGCGTTTTGTGAGCCCGTCTCAAGCCAGTCTCACTTCGGCGCTTTGCCCTCAAATGGCCGGAACGCATTCCGCCCCATGGCCGTATGCTGCGTTGCAACAGGGAGGCTGCGGTACCGCTGTGTTAACGTCGAATGGACGGCGAGGAGTTGCTATGGATCCTGCACGCTCTCGCCTGTGCGTGACGGGCTTGCGCGGCATTCCCGGCGTGATGGGTGGTGTCGAAACGCACTGCGAGGAGTTGCTCCCGCGTGTGGCGGTAAGCGCGCCCGAGTTTGAGATCGAAGTGCTGGGTCGCCGGCCCTACCTCGACGGGGCGCCGGACCAGTGTCAGGGCGTCCTGATCACTCCGCTTCCGTCGCCGCGGCAATCGCATTTGGAGGCGATCATCTCGACCGCGGTGGGGGTGTTCTACGCTCGCTGGAAGGGTGCCCGCGTCCTTCACATACACGCCATCGGCCCGGCGATCCTTACGCCCTTGGCCAGGCTGATGGGGCTCAAGGTCGTGATGACGCATCACGGTGATGACTACGAGCGCGCGAAATGGGGCCGGTTCGCCAAGTTGGTGCTCCGGACCGGCGAGCGATGGGGACTGAACTACGCCCATCACGTGATCGCCGTGTCGCCCTCGCTGGCCGAAAGGCTGGCGCACCAGTACCCGACTTGTGCGGCGAAGGTCCGCTACATACCGAACGGAGCTCCGGCGTTGAGCGACGATGTCCTCGGTTCGTCCGAGATCCTGTCGCGCTTCGGCGTGTCGGCCCGGAACTTCATCCTCGCGGTGGGTCGGTTCGTGCCGGAGAAGGGCTTCGACTACCTGATCGACGCGTTCCGCAAGAGCGGGACCGGGCGGAAACTGGTGATCGCCGGGGGGGCCGATCACGGTTCCGCCTACGCCCGCAAGATCATGCAAGAGGCGGGCGGAAACGTCATCCTCACGGGGCAGCAGCCGAGGCCGGTCCTGAAGGCCCTTTATCAAAACACCGACCTCTTCGTTCTACCGTCATTTCACGAGGGCTTGCCGATCACGGCACTTGAGGCGGGGCGCTGCGGTGCCCCGATGCTGCTTAGCGACATCCAGCCCAATCGCGATCTGGGCTTGGGAGAAGCGAACTACTTCCCGGTGGGCGATATCGATGCGCTGGCCGACAGGATGGGCCAACCGTCCGCTGAGTTCGGCGTGAATGTGCGAGACCTCAACAACCGCTTCGACTGGGACCAGATCGCCCAACATACGCTTGCCGTCTATCGGGAGGCCGCATGGTAGAGTTCCGCGGCAAACTCCTCGCCGGGGCCGGATGGATGGGCGCCTCGCGCCTCGCGGTGAATGCGCTCGGGTTCCTGAGCACGGTCGTTCTTGCCCGTATCCTTACGCCGGACGATTTCGGGCTCGTCGCGCTGGCCATGGCGATGATCCTGCTGATGTCGGCCATTACCGACACCTCGCTGGCGTCGGCTCTGGTCCAGCACGAGGATCCGGGAGAGGATCACTGCAACACCATCCTCACCATGGGGGTCATCCGCGGGGTGATCGCCGCAGGCCTTTTTGCGCTCGCCGCGAACCCGCTTGCGGACCTGTTCAGGGAACCGCGGCTGGTCGACGTGATGTACGTGCTGTCGATCACGCTCGTGCTGAGCGGATTTGCCAATCCGCGATCGATCCTGCTGACGAAAGATCTGATCTTCTGGCAGCAGTTCATGCTCCAGGTGTCCAAGAAGCTGACGCAGCTGCTGATCGCGGTGGGGCTGGCGCTGATCTACCGAAGCTATTGGGCGATGATCCTCGGGACCGTGATCGGACAGGCCGTTAGCGTCGTGGTCTCTTATTCCGTCCTGCCCTATCGGCCCCGGCCGGGGCTTAAGCACGCCCGCGAGCTGCTCGGCTTTTCGGTGTGGCTGACTCTTGGAAGCATCGTGCGGACCGCCAATTGGCGGATCGACCACCTGCTGATCGGCGGTTTTCTTGGCAGGCCCGCACTCGGCTACTACTCGATGGGCAGCAATCTTGCGGCGATGCCGACGCAGGAAGTGACAACGCCGCTTTTCTCGGCGCTGTTTCCCGCCTTTACCCGTGTCACCGATTCCACCGAGCGGCTGGTAAGGAACTACCGCCGCGCCCAGTCCACCGTGACCTGCGCGGTGCTCCCGCTCGGCGTAGGTGCGGCGCTGATCGCCGACCCCCTGATCCCGCTGCTCCTTGGCGAGAAATGGCGGCCGGCGGTCTTCGTGGTCCAGATGCTCTCGGCGGTATTCGCCTTGCAGACGATCGGCTCGCTGGCCCAACCGCTCGCGATGGCGACGGGGCGGACGAGGATGCTCTTCGTCCGGGACCTTCAGAATTTCGGCTTGCGGGTTCCCTTGATCGTCCTCGGCATGTTCCTCGCCGGCCTGCCGGGCATCTTGTGGGCCCGCGCGATCACCGGATCGATCGCGATCGGCTTCAACATGGCCGTCGTCCGATCGATCACCGGCCTGGGTTACAAAACGCAGTTGGTGGACAACCTGCGAGTGTTGGCGGCGGCCGCTATCATGACGGGCGGGGTCTTGCTTGCGCACGCGCAGCTATCGACCGGGCTGAGCTGGCAGGGGCAACTGATGGAACTCATCGCGCTGACCGTGATTGGCGCGTTCCTCTACATCGGGAGCCTGGCGGTCCTTTGGATCGCAGCGGGGATGCCCGACGGGCCCGAGAAGGAAATCGTGCAGATCTTTAAGCAAATGGGAAATCGCTTTGCCCAGTCATCGCAACAATAGCGCCAGGAAGGTCACCGACATGTCCGAAGCGCCCGGCTCGCAGGATGGGGCGGCTGTAGGGACTGTCCCGTGTTCCAGCGTGATTCTGATCGACGGGCAGCGAAAGCTGCTGCGCGAAGCCATCACGAAAATCCTCGCGCCAGGGCAAGATTACGCGCTCGTCGATTTTCCGAACTTTTCGAATGTCGGCGACAGCGCCATCTGGCTCGGCGCGCGGGCATTGCTGGAGGACGTCGCCGGCCGTCCCCCGGCCTATGTCGCGACGATCAAGGGGTTTGATGAGGCGGCGCTCAATGCCGCGGTCGGTGCAGGTCCGATCCTGATCAACGGCGGCGGCAACTTCGGCGACCTGTGGCCCGCGCATCAGGACTTGCGCGAAGACCTGCTCCGGCGCTTCCCGGGTCGCCCGATCGTTCAGCTGCCGCAATCGATCAAGTTTCAGGACCTGAGCCGCGCGCGGCAGTTCGCGGAGCTTAGCCGGCAACACGGCAACTTCACGCTCATGGTTCGCGACGAGGCAAGCCGTGAATTCGCGAGGGAAACGCTCGGGATCGAGGCTCCGCTGGTACCCGATTGCGCCGTCTATCTGGGGCCGCAGCAGCGACGGGCGTCTCCCCAAGTCGGCACGGTCCTGTTGCTCCGCACCGACTCCGAACGCACCGGCGTGGAGCGGGGCTCGCTTGGAGCGCTCGAAAATTCCCAGCTCGTCGATTGGATCGAGGAGCCCTCCGGCCTGTTCAGGAACGCGAAACGGCAAGCTCGGGTCGAGGCGCTGCTTCGCGCGCAATTCTCCCGCTCGGCCAGGCGGCTGACGCTGTTCGATCGGCTTGCCCGCCAGCGGCTCGAGCGCGGGCTGACGATGCTCTCGCAGGGAGAGGCGGTGATCACCGATCGGCTCCACGGCCACATTCTCTCGCTGCTGCTCGACATGCCGCACGTCACGCTCGACAACAGCTACGGCAAGGTTTCCGGCTACGTCGCGGCGTGGAACCGGAACTATGAGCACCATCGGCTGGCCGTGAGCGCCGAAACGGCCCTGGCCGCGCGCGGGGAACTCATTCGATAATGTGTGACACGATAGACAAACTGTACTTCAGCGCGATCATTCCGACACACCTTCGCGCGGACCTGCTTTCGGAGGCCATCTCGAGTGTCGCTGCGCAGTCGATGCCGCCGCTAGAACTGATCGTCGTCAGCGACGTGGACGAAAACACGACGCGCGAACTGGTCGCCGCCCTGCAGCCCGGCATTCCTTTCCCGTTGCGTTATGTCGTCAACCGCAATGAGCCGGGAGCCTGCGGCTCACGCAACCTGGGCGCGCAGCTGGCAGTCTGTGACTGGCTGGCGTTCCTCGACGATGACGACTTGTGGCGGCCTGAATTCCTGCGTCGCTCTGCCGAAACCGCCCTTCGGGACGGCGCGTCCCTGATCCTGACGACCCTGGTTGAACGCTCCCCAGAGCGGGAAGATCGCATCCGTTCCTTCCCGGAAGGCCTCGACCAGAAGTCGCTCTTCAGCGTCCCGGGCGGCATGACGGGAAGCAACTTCGCCATCACGCGGGACCGATTCCTGGCGGCCGGCGGGTTCGACCCGAAGGTCCGTGTGTTCAACGACTGGGATCTGCTGTTCCGCCTTATCGCCGCGGACCCCGCCTATGCGGTCGTAGAGGAGCCGCTGGTGGAATGGAGGCAACATGAGGGCGAGCGCATCGGTTCACGGTCGCTGAAGCGCGCCCAGGGCCTGGAGTTCTTCGTCGACCGTTACGCGCGGTACATGCCGCCTGAGCTGATTGCCGAACTGCGCGCGACCGCTGCATCGATACGCCGGGACTTGAGCGGAAGCTGGGCCGGCTACTTCGAACACAGCTTGGCGATCGCAAAGGCGCGCGGGGTTACGGGCGTGCTGAAGAAGAAGTTGGGCGTGGCTCGCTCATGAAAGTGAAAGTCCTCGTTGTCAGCCTCGACACGGCCAGCGAGCGCCGTGCCCGATTTTCAGCCACGGCACCCGAAGACGCGCTCGACTGGACGTTTTTCGACGCGCATCGCGGCCTCGCGCCGGGCCTGCACTATGACGAGGCGGAGGCCGTCCGCCGCAAAGGCCGCCCGCTCAAGCCCGGTGAACTCGGCTGCTATTCGAGCCACTATGCCATCTGGCAGCAGCTGCTCGAAAGCGATGACGATGCTTACATCGTGCTTGAGGATGACGTGGTTCCCGACTGGCAGTTCCTGGCGGCACTCGCGCGGCAGCCGCTGGTCGAGCGCGGCATTCGCTACCTGAGGCTCTATTACAAATACCCTGCACGCTACATCGTGCGGGAACGGAACTTCGTCCGCCGTTCGACCTCGATCATCGAACTGCTCGATCTTGCGTTCGGCACCCAGGGCTACGTCATCACCAAGCCAGCGGCAGCGATCTTCGTGGAGACCTTTCGCAATGTCGTCAGGCCCATCGACGACCAGCTCGACCGTCATTGGGAACACGGGGTGCCCAACCTCAGCGTTTTTCCATTCCCGTTGTTCGAAATGATGCTGGAATCGGACATTGGCGACGACCGGTTCGCCGCTCAACCACCGAGAACGCTAGCCAGGCGCGTCGACATGTGGCGGGACCGGATAAACAAACGCATCTCGGTCGCGCGCCGACGTCGCTCCTCGACAAGATCAGCTTGAGCGCTATGGGGCGGCGCGATGAGTCTTACCGTTGCCGCCCTCTACCGTTTTGCGCCTTTCGACGAGCCCGCCGCGCTGCGTGAGCCGCTGCTCGGCTTGTGCGCGGAACAGGGGGTCAAAGGCACGCTGCTGCTTGCGCGTGAAGGGATCAACGGGACGATCGCGGGCAGTGCCGTGGCGATCGCGGCGGTAATCGAGCACATAAGGGGGCTTCCTGGCTGCGCCGAACTCGACGTCAAATATTCGCTGGCGGCGTCGATGCCATTTCAGCGGCTGAAGGTGCGGCTGAAGAAGGAAATCGTGACCATGAAGGTTCCGGGGATCGACCCGGCGCGCGATGCTGGAACCTACATCGACCCCGCTGCCTGGAATGCACTGGCAGACGATCCCAACACGGTGCTGATCGATACGCGGAACGCTTTCGAAGTGAGCTATGGCAGCTTCGATGGTGCGGTGAATCCGCAGACCCAGGCCTTTGGCGACTTTCCCGGATGGTGGCGCGCCAATGCCCAGACCTTCGCCGGCAAACGCATCGCGATGTACTGCACCGGCGGCATCCGCTGCGAGAAGTCGACCGCATTCCTGCGCGCAGAGGGCGTGGACGATGTCGTCCATCTAAAGGGGGGGATACTCGCCTACCTGGAGCAGGTGCCCGAGAGCGAGAGCCGCTGGCAGGGTAGCTGCTTCGTCTTCGACGAAAGAGTCAGCGTCGGGCACGGGTTGGTAGAGGTCGGGGAGAAGCCGGAAGGCCATTCGCCGTCCGGGGATCAAGGCTAGCGCGCCAGGGTCACTTGTCGGTACCTTGCGACTGGGTGGGCTCACCCTGACGCTCGTATGTCGGCACCCGCTTGCCCTTGGTCCGGCTGGTCAGGTGAAACCTGCCGCATCGATCGCAGCGATAGGGCCTGAGCCGCAAGCCATCACGCAGCGCAGCTGCAGTGGCGTCCTCTTCAGAGCCGTAGCGTACCTTCTTCTTGCAGATGCTCAGCCTGGTTCGCACCCAGCCTCTCCAGCAATTACGCGGCTTGACCTTCCAGGCGCTCGCTTGCGGCCATCCAGCGCAGCTCCGCGCGTTCAAGCTCCTCGCCGATTTCCGCTCTCCGGCGAGCAAGCTCGCCCATCGTCAGCCCGCGGAGCGCTGCCTCCGCCGACGTGGGGTCGGCCATCGCAAGGTCGATGCTGGTGGCCTGGGCGTGCAGCCGCGCGATCGCCGCTTCCGCGTCCGAGACTTCCTTGCCGATCTGCCGGGCCTCCTCGCGCGCCTGGGCGGCGGCCTTGCGGTCCTTCTTCTCGCCCTTCGGTCGCGAACCCGCCTTTGGCTGGTTCCGGCCCAGCACGAAGTCGATGTAGTCTTCGATACTGCCTGCGTAGTCCACCGCAGTGCCGTTATCGACGAGTACCAGGCGGTCGGCGGTCAGTTCGACCATGTGGCGGTCGTGGCTGATCAGGATGACCGCCCCGTCGAAGTCGTTGAGCGCCTGAACCAGGGCCTCGCGTGCGTCGACGTCGAGGTGGTTGGTCGGTTCGTCGAGGATCAGCAAATGCGGCGCATCGCGCGTGATCAACGCCAGCGCCAGCCTGGCGCGTTCTCCGCCGGAGAGCTGGCCGACCTTGGTCATGGCGCGATTGCCTGAGAACCCGAACCGGCCGAGCTGGGCCCTGACCGCGCCCGGCGTCATGCCCTTCATGGCTCGGGTCATGTGCTCAAGCGGCGTATCGTCGGAGGCGAGTTCTTCCACCTGGTACTGGGTGAAATAGCCGACCCGCATCCGGCCCGAGGCCTGCATCTGGCCATCGAGCGGGCTGAGCTGTGCGGCCAGAAGGCGCGCGAGCGTGGTCTTGCCGTTACCGTTGCGGCCGAGCAGCGCGATCCGGTCGTCGGGATCGATCCGCAGGTTGAGCCGCTGGAGGATCGGCGTTCCACCATATCCCACCGCCGCCAGGTCGAGCGTGATCAGCGGCGGGCGCATCTCGTCGGGGCTGGGGAAGTCGAAGCTGAGGCTCGGGTCCTCCATCAGCGCGGCAATGGGCTGCATCTTGGACAGCATCTTGGCGCGCGACTGGGCCTGTTTCGCGGTCGAGGCGCGGGCGCTGTTGCGCGCGACATAGTCCTGCAGCCTGGCGCGCTGGGCATCCTGCGAGGCTTTCGCCGCGGCCAGCTGCGCGGCGCGCTCGGCCCGCTGGGTCTCGAACGCGTCATAGCCGCCGGGGTAGAGGGTCAGCTTGCCGCCTTGCAGGTGGACGATCGTGTCGACCACGTTGTTAAGCAGGTCGCGTTCGTGGCTGATGATGATCAGCGTTCCGGGATAGGCCTTGAGAAAGTTCTCCAGCCACAGCGTCGATTCGAGGTCGAGGTGGTTTGACGGTTCGTCGAGCAGGAGCACGTCGGGCGCCGAGAATAGCAGCGCAGCCAGAGCCACGCGCATTTTCCAACCGCCGGAGAAGCTGTCGAGCGGCCGCGCCTGCATGTCCTCGTCGAAGCCGAGCCCCGTCAGGATGATCGCCGCACGTGAGGGGGCGGTATAGGCGTCGATGGCGAGCAGTCGCTCGTGAATGTCGCCAAGCCGGTCGGGATCGGTGCAATGTTCTGCTTCGTCAAGCAATTGCGCCCGCTCAACGTCCGCAGCGAGCACTGCCTCAAACGGAGTAATGGTCCCGTTTGGCGCTTCTTGAGCGATATAGCCCAGCTTCGTGCGGCGGGGCATTTCGATGGACCCTTCGTCAGGATCGAGCTGGCCCACAAGGACCTTCATCAAGGTCGACTTGCCCGCGCCATTGCGGCCAATCAGCCCGACACGGCCGCCTGGAGGGATAGCAGCCGAGGCGCGGTCGAGGATCGTGCGGCCGCCGAGGCGCACAGTGATGTTGTTGATCGTGATCATGTCCGGCGGGGCCCCTAGCAGTGCAACGCAGCAATCCCAACCGGCGGATTAAGACAGGGCGCGAAATTCGAACTCTGTCCGCCTTCCGCCGCGGCCGTACCCAAAAGACTACTGCTTTGGAGAGGTGCGCTGCCCATCGGGACTATGGAGGTCTGTAGATGCCGCTGAGTTTTCGCATGGGCTAAAGAAAAGGAGACCTTTCAGTGAGGATTCTCCGTGACGGCAATCGGTAGAGCACCAGAAATGCGACGGGACCGGCTTGTCGGTAAGAGCCTGTTGACCCTCGATCAGTGCCTGGGCCTCGACAACGCAGCGGCAATGGAGCTCTATTCGCAGCACCTGAACAAGTACATGTTGCAGGTGTTCGATATTCTGGGCCTGCGGGACATCGATATCGCTAGCGCGCAGGGCGCTGAGATTACCCTCACCGATGGCCGCAAGATCCTGGATTTCTCAGGCGGGTTCGGAGTTCTCGGGCTGGGTCACAATCACCCGCGGATCATCGCCGCCGAACGCCGATGCCACGACGAGCATGTGATCGATTGCATCAAGATCGCCCCGCACAAGCTGCAGGGTGCGCTGGCCTACAATATTTCGCGCATGCTGCCCGAACCGCTCGACGTTTCCTTCCTGGCCGTGTCGGGCGCCGAGGCCAACGAGGCGGCGATGAAGCTCGCGGAGCGGGTGCAGACGCCCAAGGGCAAGACCAAGTTCCTGTGCATGCGGGGTGCGTTCCACGGCAAGACCCACGGAGCGCTGTCGCTGACCACGGCGACCGACGTCCAGACCGGTTTCCTCCTGGGCGTTCCCAAGGAGAACATGATCTACGCCGAATTCGGCAATATCGAATCCGTGCGCGAAGCCATTCAGCGGGAGACCCAGGCCAAGGGGAACCGCATCATCGCCGGGATCGTCGAGACGATCCGCGGCACATCGTGCGAGACCCCGCCGCCGGGTTACCTTGAGGAATTCGTGCGCATCTGCCGCGAAGCGGACATCCTGACGATCTTCGACGAGATCAAGGTCGGCATGGGGCGGACCGGGCAGTTCTGCGCCTTCCAGCACTCCGAGGCCGTTCCCGACATCGTCACCATGGGCAAGACCCTGGGCGGCGGCAAACGCGAGATGGCGGCGATGGTCACCTCGCAGGCGCTGTGGGACAACGCCTACGGCAGCAAGAACGACTGCAACCTCCACAGCTCGAGCTTCAGCGGGATGGGCGAGTCCTGTGCCGTTGCCATCGAGACGCTCAACATCCTCGAAGGCGAGCGGCTGATCGAACGCGCGGGCCGCATCGGCGAGCACCTGAAAGCCGGTCTAGCGCGCCTGAGGATCAAGTACCCGCACACCATCGTCGAGCTCAGGGGCAAAGGCTGTTTCCAGGCGGTGCGCCTGAACTTCGGCGAGGAGCTTGCGGCCAAACTGGTCGACATTCGCAAGAACCCGGTGTTCGTGACCTATCAAACGGTATTGATTGGCGCGCTGACTCGCGAACTGTTCGAGCGGCACTCGATCCTGGCGCACTTCCAGCCGGGCGCGCGTGAAGTGCTGCACTTCATGCCACCCTACATCGTCGATGAAGCGCAAGTCGATCGGCTGGTCGATGCGCTGGACGACGTTCTCGGGCGCGGGATTGCGGATGCCACGGTCCGCTTCGTTGCCAAGAACATCAAGCGAATATTTGGCTGATGGCTACGCTCTTCCCCACGCAGGCATCCACTCGAAGCCGCGACAGTAGCGCCACCAACCGGCAGCTGATTCTGGCGTGGCTGGCAGTGCTGATCCCCTCGATCGGCTTGTTCATAGCGAACACCTGGCAGGGCATTGGCATCTACATCGACAGCACTCGCTACATGGGTCTCAGCCCGGTCGGGTTCGATGCGCCGATGTACCACTGGCTGCTCGTCGGCGGGCGGGCCCTGGGCTTCACCTTTGACCAAGTGGCGATGTTCTTCGCGGCGATCTTCATAGTCGCCAATGTCAGCCTGGTCTTTGCGCTCATCGCCCGGGCTACCAAGGGATGGGTGTTTGCCTTCGCAGGAACGGCCCTGATCGCATTCTCGCCTCAATTCGTCACACTTCATACTGGCGCGTTGTCGGAACCGCCGTTCCTGCTGTGTGTGTTGCTGACCCTGTGGGCGATCCTGAACTACTTCGAGAGCGAGCGGCTTTCCTGGCTCATCATTTCGGCGCTCTTGATTGCCGTCGGTTCGCTGACCCGCTTCACCATGCCCCCGCTCGGCGCGGCGATCGCTTGTGTGATCCTGCTCGTTCCTGGGAGAGCGCTCGCGGCGAAGATCAAGGATATCGCCATCCTGGGTGGGTTGAGCGGAGTCCTGTTCTTCACCTGGGTCGTGATCAGCCAGTTGGAAGTAGGACGTTCGATCGGTCGCGATCTCTGGTTCTACGGGACGATGGGTCCGGCAGAGTGGCGCGCCAGCGCCGGGGCAATGGCGGCATGGGTCCTGCCGAAACCGGCTCCCTTCTCGATACGCTTTCTCGCGGTCTTGACCGTGATCTGCTTTGCCGCCTGGCGCTGGTTACTCACTGCGCGTCAGTTGCGCCGTGACCCGGAAGCTGGAGTTGACGACGCGGCGATTTCGCTGCCGCTCATCCTCGGGGCCTTCTTCGTCTTCTACCTGGCCTTCGTGGGCCTGTCGGTTTCGATCGAGGCCAATCTCAGCCTGACGGGCCGATACGCTTTCCCGGCTTACGCGCTCCTGGTCATGCTGGTGTCGATCGAGGCTTCGAAGCTGACGCGAGACGTCCTCGTCGAGCGCGTGGCTCTCTATGGCCTCGCCGCGCTCTCCGTTGTGGTCCTCGCCGGCCACCTGGTCAGGACAAGCTCGCGCACTATCGAAGTGGCTCGTGAGGGCTATGGCTTCCAGTCGATCCAGTGGCGCAACTCGCCCACGATGGCCAAGGTCAGGACGCTCCCGGCCGGAACGCGCATCTATTCGAACGCGCCTGACGTGATCGCCTACATGACCGGGCGGACTGCCGGGTTCAGCCCACACGAGAAGCAGTTGCGCACCAACCTGCCTGAGCCCGGCAATCCGCTGGAGAAACAACTCGGACGGATCCGGGAAGAAGCGAACTCAGGCGAGATCGCCATCGTGTTCTTCGACGGCATCGACTGGCGGTTCTACTTGGCGGACGAGCAGGTTGTTGCCGCCTCCCTGCCGGTGACGTTGGTCGGGGACTTCGCCGACGGCAGGGTCTATCGCCTGGTTTCCGACGGCAGCGAAAGCGCTCAAGGTGACTGAGGTCATCGCGCCCGTCGCGTCGCGGCAATCGAAGCTGAGCGATTACCTGTCGCTCGCGCGCTTCGATCACATCACCAAGCACGTCTTCATTCTGCCGGGTATTGTCCTGGCCTACACGCTGCGCGAGCCGTCATTGGCCGATGCCGTGTGGAAGGTTCCGGTTGGCTTGTTGTCGGCGATCGCCATCGCTTCGGCGAACTACGTGATCAACGAATGGCTGGATCGGGAGTTCGACGCCCACCATCCGACAAAATCGCGCCGGGCGGCTGTCGCCTGCTCGCTCTCGCCAGCTCTGGTCACGGCGGAATACCTGATTTTCGCCGTGCTCGGCATGGTGCTCGCCAAGGCGCTGGGTGGCTATTTCTTCCTCGCCTCGGCAGCGTTCCTGATCTCTGGGCTGATCTACAACGTCCGCCCGATCCGGTCGAAGGACCGGCCATTCGTCGATGTGATCTCTGAATCGGTCAACAACCCGATACGGCTGACTCTCGGCTGGCTGATGATCGACCAGACCAGCCTCCCGCCGCTCAGCTTGCTTCTGGCCTATTGGTTCGGTGGGGCGTTCCTGATGGGATCGAAGCGCCTGTCCGAGTATCGCGATATCGTCGCAAGCGAAGGGCTCGCGACGCTGCAAAGCTACCGCCGATCGTTCAGCGGCTACACGGCGGAAAGCCTGACGGTCAGCTGCCTGGTCTACGCGATGGTCTCGTCGTTCTTCGTCGGCGTGTTCCTGATCAAGTACCGGCTCGAGTTTCTCCTGGCGTTTCCCTTCATCGTGGGTCTGTTCGGATGCTATTTCTGGCTGGCGATGATGAAGGATTCGATCGCGCAACGGCCCGAGAGGATGTTCCGTTCACGGCGCCTGATGACCATGCTGATGGTCACGGCTCTCGCTCTGCTGCTGCTGTCCTTTGCGGACATTCCGGAATTGCGCCAACTGACCGAGCGCACTTTCACGCCTGTCGAGATGAAGGGGGCCGGAGGTTAACCCATGCGGGTCGACTGGTCGGGCATCAAGCTGGTCATCTTCGACGTGGATGGCACACTCTACGATCAGTGGCCCTTGCGGCTGGATATGGCGCGCGCCCTGATCGCAGACAGTTTGCAGCAGCGCACGCTCGATACGATCCGCGTCCTGTCGACTTTCCGCAAAGTCAGGGAAAGCCTTGGCGACGCCCGATCTGTCGGCGTCTCCAACGAACAGTTTCGTCGCACGGCCAAAGACCGTGGGTGCAGCGAAGAGCATGTTCGCTCGATCGTCGAACGCTGGATCGAGCAGGAGCCGCTGGCGCGCCTGAGACGCCGCAGGACGCGCGGGGCGTCCGAGCTGTTTTCCGCCTTGAAGCGGAATGGGCGCACGATCGCGGCCTGGTCCGACTATCCGGTGGAGCCGAAGCTTGCGACCTTGGAACTGAAGGCCGATCTAGCGGTCTGCTCGTCCGACCCGGCGGTCAATCGCTTCAAGCCGGATCCGGCAGGGTTGCAACTCATACTTGATCGGACTGCGACCTCTCCCGATCAGGCCATCGTCGTCGGTGACCGGTTCGATCGCGATTGGGAGGCCGCGCGCGCCATCTCGGTGCCGACCTTGATCCGGTCGTTCCGGAAGAACGACCGCTCACCCACCTTCCGGGACTTCCGCGACCGCGTATTCGCTCCCATCCTGGCGGAGGTCGGCCATGCGTAAGGCAGCGGACCGAGCGACGGACGCGTTGGTCGACACAATCGCTATCGAGATGTGCCCGGCCGCCAGCGTCGCCGACCGCGCGGTTGTGTGCCACTACGTGCGGGAGACCGTCGAGGTCATGCCCGACTACCTTCGTGTGGGCTTTCGCTGGCTCGCCGTCCTGTTCGACTGGTGGAGCGTGCCTTTGCGCGGCACTCGCTTTCACCGGCTCGATCATCCAGGCCGGCAAGCGCAAGTCGCGGCCTGGCGGGAGAGCCGCGTCGGCTTTCGCCGGTCGATGATCGCTTTCTACACGACCTTCACCGCGTTCGGGCTCTATTCGCAGGTCCAGGACGACGGTGACGTTGAAACCGACAAGGTCGCGGCATGAGCAAGCCGGACGCCATGACCGCGGGAATCCTTGTCATAGGATCGGGTCCGGGCGGATGTGTCAGCGGGACCATGCTGGTCGAGGCGGGGCATGACGTGCTCATGGTCGAGGAGGGCGAGCATCTTTCGCTCGATTCTGCCGCGCATTTTTCCCGTGAGGAGATGCTTCGCAAGTATCGCAACGGGGGCGTCAGCGTCGCCTTGGGGCGGCAGAAGCTGGCCTGGGTGGAAGGACGCTGCGTGGGCGGCGGAAGCGAGGTCAATCGCGGCCTCTACCGTCGGGCGCCGGAGTTCATTCTCGACAGTTGGCGCAAGGACTTCGGTGTCGAGAACCTCGGCTTCAACTCGATGAAGGCCCACTTCGCGGCGTGCGAGGAGATCGCGCGGGTCGAATATGTTCCGGGCGCGCCGTCCGAGATGTCGCAGCAATTGCAGCGCGGCGCACAGGCGCTTGGCTGGCAATCGATCGAAGCGCCGCGGCTGTTCAGCTATGATCCGGACGGGAAGGGCGGTCGCAGGCAGTCGATGTCGGAGACATTCGTCCGGCGCTTCCTGCAGAAAGGCGGGCGTCTGAACGCTCGCACACGTATCGATCGCCTTCGCAGGGTATCGGGCGCCTGGCTCGCGACCGGCAGCGCGAAAGACGAGGCCGGGCACTCGCGGCCGATCGAGATTCGGGCGCAGCGAGTGTTCGTGGCCTGCGGGGCAGTGCAGACTCCCGCGCTCTTGAGGCGATCCGGGTTCACGCACAACGTCGGCAACAGCCTGCGCTTTCACCCGATGGTCAAAGTGGTCGCCGAATTTGAGCGCGACGTGAATTTCGCGGGCGACCTGGATCCGGTTCACCAGATCAAGGAATTCGAACCCTCCTTCGGCATGGGGTGTTCCATCAGCAAGCGGCCGATGCTGGGCGTGGCCTTGTCCGACCGAGAGGGTGCTTGGGACCTGGTCCACGAACGCTCGCGGCGCATGGGCATCTACTACGTGCAGACGACTGGCGGGACAGCGACCGTACGGAACCTGCCTGGCTTTTCCGATCCGTTGGTCCGGATAGGCTTCACCGCGAACGACCTCCACGTGCTGGGAACCGGGCTGCGCAAGCTGTGCGAGGCGCTGCGCGCGGCCGATGCGGTTCGCGTGATGCCGTGCGTGGCGGGCTATGCCGACGTCGCCTCGACACGGAGCCTGGAATTCATGCCCTCCAGCCTGAGTGCCTCGGACGGAAGCGTTACGTCAGTTCATGTCTTCTCATCCTGCCCAATGGGGGAGAACGACAGGCGCACCGCGGCCAATTCGTTCGGGAAGGTGCACGGCACTGACGGTCTCTACATTGCGGACGCCTCGCTGCTGTGCACGCCCACTGTGGTGAACCCGCAGGGGACCGTCATGGCCGTTGCTCACCGCAATGCCCTCGACGCCATCGAACGCCAGTTCTCCTGAGCCCGGCCGATGCTTCACTTGATCACCGGCGGCACGGGATTCATCGGCGGCGCGATTGCCCGAAAGCTGGCGATGCAGGGAGAACGGGTCCGAGTGTTGGACCTTGTCGACGATCCGGCCCGGCTCCCGGAAATAGAATTCCAGCGCGGCTCGATCACCGATGAAGCCGCCGTGGCCCGCGCTATGGCCGGCGTGGACGTGGTCCACCACAACGCGGCCCTGGTAGCCCAGTCCGCCGCGGGGCAGCGGTACTACGAGGTTAATCGCGATGGCACGCGAAACGTCGCCGCGGCAGCGGCACGTGGCAATGTCGGGCACATCATCCATCTCAGCACCACGGCCGTCTATGGACTGACCGGGCCCGGAGCGATCACCAGCTACGTCGTGCCGCGTCCGATCGAGGACTATGGCCGCTCGAAGCTCGCCGGTGAGATCGCGATGAAGCAGGTCACTGAGGAAGCCTCGATCCCGCTAACGACCATCCGCCCGAGAGTGACCCTTGGTCCAGGCCGCCTCGGTATCTTCCATATCCTGTTCGATTGGATCCGGGACGGAGCCTCGATTCCGATCATCGGCAACGGCGCGCAGCGCCAGCAATTCATCCATGTCGACGATCTGGTCGCGTTCCATTCGCTGGCGTTGAAGCGGAGGCTGGAGGGCACCTTCAACGTCGGGACCGATAGTTTCGGCACACTCCGCCAAGATCTCGAAGCGCTCATCGCGCACGCCGGCACCTCTTCGCAGGTCAGATCGCTGCCGGTCTGGCCGGCGGTGCAGTCGCTTCGGGTTCTACACGCCCTTGGCCTGTCGCGGCTGACGCCTTGGCATTATCAGACCTATCACTGCGACTGCTTCTTCGACATTCAGCCGCTGCTGGCGCTGGGGTGGAAGCCGGCTCATTCGAACCAGTCCATGCTGATGCAAAGCTATGACTGGTTCGTGCAACACGCGGGGCGGGGAGAGGCGGAAACCGCCCATCGTGCGCCGCTGCGGCAAGGCGTGCTGCGCCTCATCAAGACGCTGTCCTGAAAACGCGCTTGCCGGTTTTCGGCGCCAGGATCAGCCACGCCACCGCAAAGAGGGCAGTGGGCAACCACAGCAAGAGATGCAGCAGCAGGATCACCGCTGCCGCGAAATCGGCCTCGACCCCGACGGCCTGGAACGACAGCACGCCAAAGTAGTCGAACGAGCCGAAGTGCCCCGGCAAGGCCGGCACCAGCGTGCCCAGCATCGCGATGGTAAAGGCGAAGAACGGCTTGAGCCATTCGCCAAGCGGACCGCCGAGGCTAACCCACACGGCCAAGGCCGCTACGCTCTCGAGTAGCCAGATAAGCAGCGAGAAGGCGATCAGCCGGCTCATGCGGCCAAGCGTGCCGGCTTCCTTGATCGCGTCCGACATCGACGCGATGCCCTTGCCTGTCAGCGCGATCGCGCGCCGCGGCGATTGTTGCAGGCGGCCGGCGAGGCGGTGGAGCGCCAGCGGCGAGAACAGGACCAGGACGCCGCCGACCGAGCACGCGATCATGACCCAGCGAAGCCGCTCCAGCACCTGGTCCGAAACCACTACATCGATGGCGATCAAGGCGAGGCAGGCCAGCAGCACGATAGTGACGAGATCGAGCAGCCGTTCGAGCAACATCGCGCCCAGGACTCTTCCCAGCGGCAGGTTCAGGCGATCATGAAACCAGAAAACCCGAAAGCCGTCGCCCAAGCGGAAGGGAAGGATGTCGTTGATGCCGAAGCTGGCGACAAAGGGCGCCACGGTGGGGAGGAAGCGAATCTCGTGCCGCGTGCCTTCGAGCAGGATCTTGAAGCGGTAAGCGCGGAGCAGGAAATCGAGCGCGTAGGCGATTAGCCCGACAATGAGCGGAGCCACCGCAGCTTTGCCAAAATGGGCAGCGACGTCGCGATAGTCGACCGACTGCCAAAGCACGATCAGCGCAATGGCGCCGAAAAGAACCCCAATCGCCGCCTTGAGCCACCGCCAGCGCCCGCTTGCCGGGGAGGCGGACTTGGTGTCCCCGGTCGCTTCCATCGCTAGTCGTCAGTCAGCATGTGATGCTGGACGAGGAGCGAGGCGAGCATGGTCCGACTGGAGATGTCGAGCTTGCGATAGATGTTCCCGAGGTGGATGCTGACCGTTCCTTCGGCTGAACCGAGCTCTGCCGCGATCGAGCGATTGGACAAACCGCGGCACACCAGGCGAGAGATCTCCAGTTCGCGCAATGTCAGCGTGGCAAGCCGGGCGCCGATGTCGTGGTCCTCGTCCAGTTCCACCTTTTCGAGCAGGTTCTTGGGCAACCACCGTTCGCCCGCGGCGACCGTCTCCAGGCATTCGAGAAAGTGCTCGGTGGCGTAGTCCTTGGTTAGCAGCCCCCAGATCCCGTAGGACAGCGCTTCGGCGACCTTCTTGCCGGGAATGGTCGCCGTGAGGAAGACCACGCGGACTCCCAGGCGCTCGGTATGTACGGCCCTCAGGATGTCGAGGCCGCCAATGTCAGGCATCGAAACGTCGAGGACGGCAATGTCAGGCCGAAGCTTGCGGATCTGGCTCAGCGCCCGATGGCCGCTCGTGGTGGAATCGAGAATGTCGAACCCCCCGGCGCCCCGCAACAGATCGACCAGGCCTTGAAGCAACAGCGGATGATCGTCGCACAGGACGACTGTCCGGTTCACGCGCGGCCTCGCATGGGAATGCTCATCGTGATCTCCAGGCCGGGAAACGCGCGGCCAATGGACATGCTGCCGCCAAACTTGTCGAGCCGCGAGCGCAATGAACTCGAACCCTTGTCCAGCTTCCCGTCGGCCATGCCCTTGCCGTCATCCCTTATCACCAAAGAGAGCTTATCGGAATCGCCTGACAAGCGAACGAGAACCTGTCGCGCGGCCCCGTGACGAACGGCGTTGGCGGTTGCTTCGGACACAAGCTGTTCGATGTTCTCCAGCACGGGTCGGGGAAGCTTGGACGGAAGGTCGATCTCTTCGATCTCGACGTCGATACCCCACTGGTTTGCCAGTCGCTGGACCAGGACTCTCAGTTCCGAGGAGGCGTCAAACGCCTGGCTCGAACGGCGGTCACGCTGGCCTTCGACGAAATACCTGATCCTGCGCTGTTGCTCGGCGACGAGCAGTTCGATCTCCCGCAGGACGGGCTTTTGCTCAGGCAATGGGACGTACGCGTTGCGGAGCTTGAGCGTGATCGCAGTCAGGTCCTGAAGCACGCCGTCGTGGAGGTCCCGCGCAAGTGTCTCTCGCTCTTCGGAACGCGCGATATCCGAGACCTGGGAAACCAGGTCGAACCGTTCGAGCTCGCCCGCGAAATGCGAGGCAATGATCTCTACCAGCGAAAGCGCATCTTCGGGCCGGCTGTCGGGATTTGAGATCGCGCACAGGCCGGTAAACCGCAAGGTATGGAAGCTTGCCGCAATGACCGTCGGTTCCTTCGCCGTCGAAGGTTTGTCTGCGATGCCTAGCGCCAACTTCAGGCGCGAATGGCTTGCCCTGTCGATTGCCCGCGCCCCGCGCGAGGGGAGCAGGTCGAACGCATCGATTTCGACCCAGCTCCAGTATTGCGGATCGGCATTGCGCTGGATCGACAATTGGCCGCTCTGCCAATGCGCCACGCAGCCGCGGGGGCTATCCTGTTCGCGCCAGACGACGATCAGTTCGTCACCGTCGAGCACGGATGTCGCGTGCCTGCACATGCGGCTCAGCCAGGCATATTGGTCGTAGGCGAGATTGTCGGCCGGCCAGTTTGCGAGGCTTATCAGCCGGGCGCGGCTTTGTTCGCGATAGGCTGCGAAGTATCCCAGCATCGTTGCGAACACCAAGAAATAGGCGCCACGGACGATCAGGTAGTTCAGCTCTGAATTGCCATCCAGGATATCCGGGATGCCGATGGCCAGCAGCATGATCTCGAGAATGGCCGCCCCGAAGATCGTGCCCTTTACGCCCCAGCGTATGGTCATGGCCAGCAAGGGGAAGGAGAAGAAGGAGAAGAACGGGCTGGTCAGTTCGTTCGAAAGGAACGCCAACATTCCAAGGACAAGCGAGTCAATCAGGTGGACCCAGAGGTGGGCCAGGCTGTGGGTCGGTCGATCGATCGGCTTTATGAGCAGGACCGCCGCAAAGACCGCATAGCTCGCCAGCAGGATGCTGACTTCGTACTGGAATTTGCGGGGTTGGGTCGGGTCAAGGTACATCGCCAAAAGGGCAAAGCCCACGGTCACCGCGCGTCCGATGCCGATGAGTCTCTCGGGATCGGAAAACAGCAGGGTATTCCGCGTCGAAAGAAAGACCTCACGCCTTGATCGGGGCATATATTCCTTTCCGCGCCTTCATCGGATCGGTCGCCGCGAATTAGCCCGAATTGGTGCTCTCAGAGTAGGTCTATTCTCAACTCATCCCAAATAGAAACACAGGGGTGCTCGTGCCGCAGCCAAGCAGGGGCGGTGGTCTAAGGCTATGATACCGGCCGCCACGGTACGCAAAAAAGCGCCTCGGTCACGCCGTTTGCGTGGCTCAGTTCCATGCTGCCGTCGTGGGCCTTGGCAATCGCCTGGACCACCGGGAGGCCAAGTCCCTCTCCAGGCTTCTGGCTGGCATTCTCGCCTCTGAAGAACCGCTCGCTTGCGCGCCGTAGGATGTGTTCGCTGACTTCAGGGCCGCGATTGGCAACCACGAAGCAGGCCGAACCATCCTTGTGGCATGCCGAAAGGCTGATGTCGGGTTCGGGAGCACCGTACTTGATCGCGTTGTCGATCAGGTTGGTCAGCGCCTGGAAAAGCAGGTCCCGATCGCCCCGGAACTGGTCGGAGGGGACGTCCTCGATCCTTATCCTGCCCCCCAGTTCCTCGGCCGCGGGGTCGTAGAGTTCCTTCAGGTCCTCCAGCAAAGTGGCAGCCGCGATGGGTTCGAAGGCCAACGCATGCCGCCCGGCTTCGATGCGTGAAATCCTCAGCAGACCGTCGAAGATCTTCTGCAGCCGCCGAACTTCGGTTCCGATCCTTTTAACCTCTGGATTGGTCTCGCTCGGGTACTCCGCTTCCAGTGTTTCAATGTCTGCGAGCAGGCGAGCAAGCGGGGTCCTCAGCTCGTGCGCCACGTTGTCCGACACCCTCCTGACCGAAGCAAAGAGATCTTCGATCCGATCGAGCATCTGGTTGAGGGTCTGGCTAACCCGATCGAAATCGTCGTTGCTGCTGTCAACCGGGACTCTTCCGGCCAGGTCGCCCTCCATGACCTGGATCGCCGCTTTTGAGATCTGCTCCAGCCGCACACCGATCGCCCGGCTGATCAGGCCGCCGCCGAGCAGGCCGAGAAACAGACTGCTGCCCACCAGCCATACCATGCCGTTCCCAAGCAGCTCGCGAAGCTCCTCCAGATCCTCGGCATCGCGCCCGACCATCAACCTCGCCCCATTGTCGAACCCGACGTCGAGGGCGAAGGCATGCTGATCGTACTCGGCCCCTTCGGTGTAGATGTCGGCTTCCAGATCGAGCCACTGCTCACCCCGCTCCGATGGCCAGGTCGGGATGTTGGCCGACTTCAGATCGCCGTCCGGGCCGATGAAGACATGAAACGCAGCCCTGTCGCCGCGCTCCTCGGCGCGCGAGGCCAGCGCGGTAATCAACGCCGCTTCGCCATCGACGGCGTAGATCTGTTCGAGCTGAAGCGCTTCGCGCCTGATCTGCCTCTTCAAGGCCTCATGGGGCCGGTACACGCTGACGTAGTAGAACGAGCCCACGAGCAGCCCGACGGAAAGCAGGAAGAGCCCGACATAAGTCAGCGCCAGGCGCAGCGAGAAACTGCGGGCGTACTTCATTCTGCGCGGAGCACGTAGCCGCTTCCGCGGACGGTGTGGATCAACTGCTTCTCAAACTCGTGGTCGATCTTTTGCCTCAGCTTGCTGATGTGCTGGTCGATAACGTTCGTCTGAGGGTCGAAGCTGTAGTCCCACACTTGTTCGAGCAGCATGTTCCGCGTCACCACCCTCCCGGTGTGTTCGGCCAGGCAGGAGAGTATCTGGAACTCCCGCGAAGTCAGGTCGATGCGGCGTCCGCCACGACGGGCCGTATGTCCCAGCAGGTCGATCTCGAGATCGTCGATCTGGTAGCCGGTGACCGGGACGTCCGACTGCGGAGCACGTCGCCCCAGGGCATCGACGCGCGCCAGCAGTTCAGAGAGCGCGAAGGGCTTGCCGAGATAATCGTCGCCGCCGGCCTTCAGTCCACGAACGCGCTCGTCGACATCGGCGAGGGCGCTCAATATCAGCACCGGCGTCGTGTCGCCGGTCGCCCGGAGTGTCTGGAGGATCTTGAGGCCGTCGACATTGGGCAGCATTCGGTCGAGGACTATCACATCGTAAACTTCCGAGCTGGCCTGGATCAAGCCGTCCTTCCCGTCATCCCGAACGTCGACCTGATGTCCGGCCTGCCGCAATCCGCCGGCCACGAAATCGGCTACTCGCGGGTCATCCTCGATCAGCAGAACCTGCACGTCTTCGATAACTCCTGTTCTAGACCGTTTACGGCCTAATCGTCGGGAATGAAGTTGAGGCGCTGGCCGGTTACCGGATCGAGGTAAAGCTTCGTGCGGCCGATCTGGCTGAGAAACTCCACTTCATAGTAGGCTTGGCCGCGCTCAACGTCGAACGACGCCGCAAGCACCTTGCCTCCGGTTCGGTTCTCGAGTGCGGCGATGATCGATGACAAACTGTGGGCCCGGCTGAGATAGGCCTCGTTCGATCGGCCGAACACCTCCTCCCAAAAGTCTCTGAGCATTGACGAGTTCTGCCGCAGGATCTTCCCTGTGCTCGCGTCGATGATGTACTCTTGCGACTTCGTGCCGCGCACGACCTCTACCTCGTAGACCGGCTTTTTGCCCCAACGGTCCTTCTCGACGTCGGTCACGTGCCCCTTGCCGTTGCGCTCGGCGATCTTCACCGCCTCGAGCACCGAAATCGACGCCGGCCGTTGCGCCACCGCGGCGCTACTGATCGCAAGCAGTGCGATGGCCAGGAGCCCAGGAACTTTCATGCATGCATCTCCGTCGTGCTTCGGGGGGCGGCCTAGAGATTGAGCGTGAGCTCCAGCTTATCGCTACATTTGGTTTCCTACATACTTGCGGGGGCAAACATGGGCGAAAATAAATCTTCCGCCCATACCGATCCAAGGCTGGTCTGAAATGACCGACGCATGGAATTGCGTCCCGTCACCGCCGCGTGCGCTACGTCCCAGGCAACACGTTGGCATGTCATACTTCTGGCTGGCGATAGACCGGGCGGCGATCCGCTTGCGCAGGAGTTCGGTGTCGCTTCGAAATCGCTGGTCCCGCTCGGCGGGAAGCCGATGCTGGCGCATGTGCTGCAAACACTGCTGTCGCATCCGCAGATCGGCGAGGTTTTTGTCCTCTCCCAGGATCCCGAGCTGCTGTTTGATAATCCGGCTATCGCCCCGTTCCGGGCGGACCCGCGGGTTCGCCTTGCGCCATCAGGGTCGGGCATCGCCAGCTCGATCGAAGGAACTCTGCGGCAGGATTGGCTCGACTGGCCGGTACTGATCACGACCTCGGATCACGTTCTGCTCGACAAGGGAACGCTCGACTGGTTCCTCGACCACTCTGCAGAGTGCGACGTTGCTGTGGGCATGGTCGATCGCGAGGCCTTCAAGACCGACGGGCTCGATTCCAAGAGGACCTGGCTGCGCTTTCGCGACGTCGATGTCACCGGCGCCAATCTCTTCGCGTTGAATTCGCGAGCGGTGTTCAAGGGGCTGACCTACTGGCAATCGCTCGAAGGCGACCGCAAGAAGCCATGGCGCATGGCGTGGAAGCTTGGTCCAACGCTCTTGTTGAACTTTCTCCTGCGGCGTCTGACGCTGATCGAAGCCTTCGGTGCTGCGGGCCGCAAGCTGGGTGTCGAGGCGCGACCGGTGCGCATTCCCTTCGCCCACGCCGGGGTGGACGTTGACAAACTGGCGGATCACTCCTTGGTGGAAGGCATGCTGGCCCGCCTGCCTCAATGATCGAGCTTTCGATTTTCGACGTCGACCGCACGATCACGCGGAAGCCGACCTACAGCTTGTTTTTGCTGTTCGCGATGCGACGGCGCGCGCCGTGGCGCGTGGTTCTGACACCGATCCTTGTCCCAGCCGCGTTGGCCTATGCGGCGGGATTGATCACCCGCACGCGGATGAAGGAGATCATGCACTGGGTCGCACTGGGCGGCTCGGTGCCCGGCGAGGAAGCGCTGGCGCTGGCAGAGGAATTCGCCGTGCAGCTGCATCGCGACGGTCTCTATCCTCAGGCCATCGAGCGGATCGCTGCGGAGCGCGAGGCCGGTCGCACGGTCGTGCTCGCGACGGCGGCACCCTCGCTCTATATTGCACCGCTCGCCAAACGCCTGGCGATTGACGATGTCGTGGCAACCGGGGCGATCCGTCGCGGTGACGTCCTGACCCATCGGGTCCAGGGCACGAACTGCTACGGTGCGCACAAGCTGACAATGATCGTCGATGCCTTGTCGGAGAGACAGATCGATCGGCAGGCAATGCATGTCCGGTTCTTCACCGATCACGCTTCGGACAGTGCCGTTTGCGAATGGGCCGACGAGGCTTTCGCGGTCAATCCGTCGCCGAAGATGCTGGCCCTTGCCCAGCAAAAGGGGTGGCCGATAATCGATTGGCGGACCGCGTGATCCATGCGCGTTGGCTTCCTCTTCAATCACGCGGCGGGGCATCAGGTCGGCCACGCCATCCCGATCGCTTCGGCGCTTGCGCGGCTTTACCCGGGCGTCGAACTGCAGCTGTTCGTTTCGGGCGGAGCCGCCGAGGCTGAAGTTCGCCGCGCGTGGGCGGCCGATGGCCACTCGTTCGACGACCGCCGCATCGAGCAACTGAGCCCGCCCTCCAACCCGACCCGTTTCCTGGCCTCCCTGTCCGGTGGAGCCTTGCCGGTCGACCGGATTTCCATCCTGCGCCGCAACACCGATCGGTTCCGCGGCCTGGATGCGCTCGTGGCGCCGGAGAAGACTTCCACCCTCCTTAAATCCCGCTTTGGGCTGGAGCAGGTGGCCTTGATCCACACTCGCCATGGGGCGGGCGATCGCGCGGTCGGTTTCGATGCGGCCAGCGGACGGTTCGACCTGGTTCTGCTTTCCGGAGCGAAGATCAAGGACCGGCTGGAGCAGGCCGGCCTGCTGAAGCCCGATGGATATGCGATCGTCGGCTATCCCAAGTTCGACCTCTGCGGGGACGCGGCGCCTGCTGCGCGGCTGTTCGACAACGATCGCCCGACGGTGCTCTACAACCCGCATCCTTCGCCGGCCTTGTCCTCGTGGTACCGGATGGGGACGGACGTCCTCGACTGGTTTGCCGGGCAGGACCGGTTCAACCTGATCTTCGCCCCTCACGTGATGCTGTTTGCCAAGCGTTGGACGATCGGGCTGTCGCCGCTTTCCATTGCCCGAGTGCCGCAAGTGCCGGAGCACTATCTGGGCTTGCCGCACATCCACGTCGATCTGGGTAGTTCAGCCTCGCTGGATATGACTTATACCAACGCAGCCGACATTTACCTCGGCGATGCGAGCAGCCAGGTCTACGAATTCATCCGCAGGCCGCGCCCGTGCATCTTCCTCAATCCGAGGGAGCTCAATTGGCAGGGCTCAGCGGATTTTGCGCATTGGCAGGCCGGTCCGGTTGTGAGTTCGGTTAACGCCATGGCTCACGCCCTCGATCAAGCGCTCGCCTACCCCAACGAGTATACCGACATGCAGAAGCGCCTTTTCGCCTATAGCTTCGATCTGAACGAGCGGCCCTCCGCCGACCGGGCAGCCGATGCGATCGTCACCTGGTTGGACCGCTGCGCTGCAGGTGAACAAGCATGAGCTTCTGGCGCTACGGCATCGTCAAGACTGCTCACAAGACCATGTGGCTATCGATCGCGCGAGTTCGTGCGACGTGGAACCGCCTTGCAGGCCAGCCCCCGGTGCATGGCCCCACAGCCTATGGCGTGCGGCTTTGGCAGCGGTGGGATGACCGCACGTTCGTGTACTGCCGAGCCGGGACTTATGGCCGCTTCCTGTCGGACTACCTGGCGAACCGTCGCGAGGAGTTTGCCTTTGTCGACGTGGGCGCAAACCAGGGTCTCTACAGCCTGATTGCAGCGCAAAATCCCCAATGCCGGCAAGTCACTTCATTTGAACCGGTCGCGGCGACTTTCGCGGCCCTGACGGCCAACGTCGCGATCAATCCGGGATCCGAGAAGGTCACCGCGCTTAAGCTCGGCGTTTCGGACAAGGCCGAGCGTATCGAGATCTCGGTCCCGCGGGGGCACAGCGGCATGGCCACCTTGCGTCCCGCCGCCGGATCGGATTCCGAAACCGAGACGATCGAAGTGGTTTCGGCGGTTGAGCTCGATCGCTTGCTCGACGGTAACTTGCCCCTGGTGATCAAGGTCGATGTCGAAGGGCATGAAGCGACTGTGATCGAACAGTTGCTGGCCTGCTCCCAGGCCCCACGGATCGAGTGCATCTTCTATGAGGTCGACAAGCGCTGGTCCGACAAGGACCGGATCGCGTCGATGTTGCGGAGCGCGGGGTTCGACGCCTTCAAGCAAGTGGGAAGGGGCCACCACTTCGACGTGATGGCCACGCGATAGCGTGATTCCGGCGCCATTGCCGGATCTACTGCCGTAGATCTCGCCCAAGGCTTCTTGGGCTGCGCACCGGTTTCGCAGAGAGGCTCTCGACACTACTCCGGAGGCCCCTGGCCTTCGCAGTCCCCCACCGCGTCGTTGCGGCTCGGCACCCCCTGCGAAAATAATCTCAAACCCTGGCGCATTTGGCCTTGTGCTCAAACAGACCGCTCGTTAATGGCGCCGTTATTGCGATTGCATCGCAATTGCTTTTCTGACTCGCCAAGCGTGATCATCGATCATGCCGCAGCGAAGTGTCTGTTATTGCCTATAAATCCTAACAGGGGAAACAATGAGGACTTCAACTCGCAACATCCGCCAGCCGGTGAGCATCCGTTCGAGCAGCGATCGCCTGAAGGCTGGTGCGGCTCTGGGTCTCTCGGTCGCCATGCTGATGCCGACCCCCGCACTGGCCCAGACCGAGGCGGAAGAAGCTGACGAAGCGCCGCTGGCGACCGTCGCTGTGGAAGCCACTGCGATCGATCCCAACCCCAATGCTCAGGTCGGTGTGCCTTACAAGGCGCGGACTTCGGGTGACGAGCGCCACACCCGTCCGATCGCGGAACTGCCGCAGACGATCACAGTCCTGACGCGGGCCCAGATCGAGGATTCGGGCTACACCGATCTCAAGCAGATCCTCGACTCGCAGCCGGGCATCACTGTCGGCACCGGCGAAAACGGCAACGCTTTCGGCGATCGCTACATCATTCGCGGCCAGGAAGCCCGCAGCGACGTGTTCGTCGACGGTTTGCGCGATCCCGGCATGACCACGCGCGAGAGCTTCGCCATCGAGCAGCTCGAAGTGTCCAAGGGCCCGAGCTCCAGCTTCGGCGGCCGCGGCACGGCCGGCGGCGCGATCAATGCGATCACCAAGCAGGCGACGATCGACTACAACTTCGGCAAGGGATCGGTGGGCATTGGCACCGACCAGTTCGTGCGCACCACGGCCGACATCAACTATTCGACCGGCAACACCTTCGCGGTCCGCGCCAACGTGCTCTATGCCTACGAACTCGTTCCCGACCGCGGTCCTGCGGATCGCGAGCGCAAGGGCCTGGCGACGTCGGCGTTCTATACCCCGACCGACAACTTCAGCATCACGGCCGACTATTACGGCCTGCGGGCGAAGGACAATCCGGACCTCGGCGGTTACCTTTCGGCGGACGACAAGCCGGTCGAAGTCCCGACTTACGCGCAGCAGCCGGACTTCCAGACCGCAGATGTCGACGTGGGCACGGCCAGGATTCAGTATGAGTTCTCACCGACCGTTCGCCTCAACAACCTGACGCGCTACGGCAGCTCGGACAACGGGTACGTAGTCACTGGCGCCAATGGCCGCACTAACCCGCGCGTCTCGCTGAGCACCCACAACGGCTGGCAGGACGTCGAGTACTTCGCCAACCAGACCAACCTCTATGTCGAAGCCAATCTGGCCGGCCTCGACCACGAGCTGATCTTCGGCGCCGAATACACCGATCACAAAGTGCTCAACGGCATCTACTCGGTCGTCAACACCGGCACGCCGAACTGCGGTGGAACGACCTTCTGCGTCTATGACACCAGCGGCAAAGTCGCGAACGGGCTCAACACGATCATGGGCCGGCGGATCACCAAGAACCGCTGGGACCAGGATTGGCGCGTAGAGACGATCTCCGGCTACGTGATGGATACGTTCGACATCGGCGCCCTGACGGTGTTCGCGGGCCTCCGTCTGGACAACTACAAGTTCAATCTCAACCTTCAGAACAACGCCTTGGCCGTCACCAGCTACGACGATTCCGACACCCTGTGGAATGGCCACCTCGGTCTGACCTACAAAGTCGGCAACGGCGGCGTGGTCTACGCCTCGATTGCGAGCTCGGCAGACATCAACGGTGGCGAATCCGACGTCGGAACGAGCGCTGGCTACGGCGGCTTCGTTATCGTCGGCGGCGTGAACGTCGGGGCCAAGCCCGAGCGGTCGTGGAACTACGAAATCGGCACCAAGTGGAACGTGTTCGACGAGAAGCTCCTGCTCACCGCGGCCTTGTTCCAGATCGAGAAGAGCGACGTCATGGAAGGTCTGACCGGCGCTGACTACACCAGCGCCGGTACGCTCAACACCGGCGCGAACCGGGTGCGCGGCTTCGAGTTCGAGGCGGTCGGCTACCTGACCCCAGACTGGTCGGTCCAGGGCGGCTTCTCCCTCATGGACAGCAAGGTGACGGACTCGTTCAACCCGGCGAATATCGGCCTGCCGCTGGCAAACTTCGCCAACAACCAAGTGCAGGTTCTGAGCCGGTACCAGATCACCGAGGACTTCGCTCTGGGTGGTGCGCTCAAGTACAAGAGCAAGCGCTATGGCGGTCAGCCTGATACCGGCGCTGTCATCACCGCTCCCGGTGCGCGCACGGTTCCGGCCTACACGGTGGTCGACTTGTTCGCCGAACTCCACCTGACCGACAACATGGAACTGCGTGTAAACGTCAACAACGTGACCAACACGGATTATTACCTCGCCGTCTATCGTTCGGGCTCGTTCCTCTACAAGGGTGACGCGCGTAGAGTAACGGGAACGTTGAACATCAGTTTCTGATAAACGAAACGCAAGCTAAAGGTCGGTCTGGACATTCGAGTCCGGACCGACACTTGCGGGATACGATGAACCAGCAACCCTTATCCCTTCATGAAATACCAGCTGGCGTGCACAGCGCGGCCGATTACGCCCGCCTTGCGGCGGACGTAATGGATCCCGCGCTGTTCGCTTATGTCGACGGTGGCAGCGGGCCGGGCCGGACGGCCACTGAAAACCTCGCGGCCTTCGCAAATCTTGGCATCATCCCCCGGCCGTTGCGGCGGGTGAGCGGCGGTAACACGCGTTGCGTGCTGGGCGGCCAGGAGCGCCCGCATCCGATCATGCTGGCCCCGCTCGGGTCGCAGGCCCTTTTTCATGCTGATGCCGAACGGGCTTCAGCGGCAGCGGCGGAGGCTACCGGAACCTGCTTCGTCGCCAGCACGATGGCGTCACTCACGCTCGAGGAAGTGGCGGCCGGAGCCGGGCGAGACAGGTGGTTCCAACTCTATTTCCAGCCGGATCGCCAGGCCACCCGAGACATCGTGCGCCGCGCCGAGGCTGCCGGCTATGGCGGATTGGTCGTCACGGTAGATGCAGCGATCCAGCTTCCCAGCCATCGCGCCTTGGCCGCCGGCTTTGTCCCGCCGTCGGACATGGCCAACCTGCGCGACTATCCGAAGCCCACCTTGCCGGACCTAGAGCCGGGAGAGAGCGACATCCTGTCCGGGATGATGCGCGGTGCGCCGACCTACGGCGACATTGACTGGTTGGCGCAAGAGACCAACCTGCCGTTGTGGGTCAAAGGCATTCTGCATCCCGAGGACGCGCGCGAACTGGTCACGCGCGGCGTTTCCGGCATCGTCGTTTCGAACCACGGCGGCCGGGCGCTCGATGGGGCTCCGGCCAGCATTTCGGCCATCTCGGCCGTGCGTGCGGCGGTGGGGGACCGGGTCCCTCTCATGCTCGACAGCGGAATTCGCTCCGGCTCGGATGTGTTCAAGGCGATCGCGGGCGGTGCCGACGCTGTGTTGGTCGGTCGGCTGCAGGCCTATGCCCTTTCCGTGGCCGGGGCGCTTGGGGTGGCTCACATGATAAAGCTTCTGCGCCAGGAGCTCGAAGCGTGCATGGCCCTCTCGGGTTGCGCCACGCTGGCCGACGTGCGCGGCACCGATCTGGTTGCGCTTAGCGCTGGAGACTGGGGGCTATGATCGTGGTCCTCGAAGGCGTGCTGGATCCCGCGACGCTCGGCAGCATTCGCTCGAAGCTCGCCGCAGCGGAATGGGAAAGCGGTGCCCGCACCGCCGGGGCCTTTGCGCGCGACCAGAAGAACAACTCGCAGCTGCCTGACGGTGCGCCACTCACGCTTGAGTTGGGCGAACAGATCGTCGAGCGGCTGTGGACCAACCCACTGTTCATTTCTTCCGCGCTTCCGCGCAAACTCTATCCGCCGCGGTTCAACCGCTACGGCGTCGGCCAGACTTACGGCGCGCATGTCGACGCCGCGCTGATGCGATCGCCGGGCTCGGACCGGATGGTGCGAACCGACCTGTCGATCACGGTGTTCCTGTCCGATCCGGAAGACTACGACGGTGGAGAGCTGGAGATCGAGAGCAGCCTGGGCGCCCAGGCCGTCAAGCTCGCGGCGGGGGACGCGGTGCTCTATCCGGCAAGCACGCTTCACCGGGTTGCGCCAGTCACCCGCGGAGAGCGCCTGGCCTCGTTCTTCTGGATCGAGAGCCTTGTGGCCGATGAGGGGGAGCGGACCATGCTGTTCGATCTCGACCAATCGATCCAGCGGCTTTCCGGGCAACTGAAAGCAGAAAACGCCGAACTCGCGGGCCTTTCCGGCCTCTATCACAACCTGCTGCGCCGCTGGGCCAAGACCTGATGCAGCGCAGCGACCTCCCCCCGGCATGCAAGACTAGGAGCATGGCATGAAGAAGACGATCACGGCGTTGCTGGCAGCAGGTGCAGTTCTTGCGACCGGCCTCATCGCCATGCCCGCGCTGGCCCACGGAAACGTGTCGTGCACCGTGCCGCGCAAGGAGCGCCAGCCTTCGGTCAAGTTGCAGCAGCAGCTCAAGGAAGCCGGCTGGAAGATCCAGAAGATCCAGGTCTACTACGGCTGCTACGAAGTCTACGGCTTCGACGAGAACGGGAAGAAGGTCGAAGCCTTCTTCGATCCCCGGACGCTTCAGCGCATCCAGGCCGACGGCTGATCCTGGGCTGCACGATCGAGTTTGGTGATGAACATCATGTCCGCGAACGCCCCGCTCCTTCCGGAAGACGCACGGCCAGAGACCGCCGTGTCGCCGTTCGCCCAAGTGCGCGATGGGATTGTCGAGCGCTTCCGCCGGCTGAACTGGATCGCGGTCGGGGTCACGCTCGCTCTTGAAGGGGTGATCCTGGCGGCGCTTCTGTCGCTGGGCATTGGGTCATTCAACAAGCCCAAGCCAGAGAAATTGATCGTACTCGACGTTCGCCCGACCACGCCCGAGGCCGCGCCGCCTGCTCCGCCCAAACCGGTGCAGGCAGAACTGGACCCTGTCGTGCAACCGCAACCTCGGGTCGCCGAAATCCTGCCGCAGCCTGAGATCGAGGTCCCGCGGGCCGAACAGCAACCGGCGATGGAAACGCAGGCTCCTGCACCCCCGGTCCCTGCACCGGCTACGCCCTCTGCCCCGGCGCCGACGCCTGGACCGGTCAAGGTGGCCAATCTCAACACCAACCTCTTGAGCGGTGCGCCTCCATCCTATCCAAACGTCTCCCGGCGCAAGCGCGAGGAAGGCATGGTCGTGCTGCGGCTGGTGATTACGGAAGATGGGCGCGTCGAGACCGTCTCGGTTTCGCGCACGAGCGGCTTCCCGGCGCTCGATGAGGCAGCGATGGCGGCAGTTCGCAAGTGGCGCTGGTCCCCGACGCTTAGGGATGGCCGACCGGTTTCGATCACCGGGTTGGTCAGGATTCCGTTTTCGCTGAAGGACTCGTAAGCCTCTCGCAAGTCGCCTTACTCATCGGGCGAATCCGCAACCCAATCGAGCGGTTGCCGTAGATTTGCCGACGGTGTTATCATTCCCGCCACGACCCAAGAACATAACAGTCGTGGGAGGATAGCGTCGTGGCTTACAAGACGCATGTCAGTTCGCTCAACGCCTTCGAGAAGGGCGTGATCGAGCTAAAGGATGACCTTCGCAAATACGCGTTCTCGAACGTGTTCGAGGTGGCGAGCCATAGTCCTCCGTTCGAACGAACCGCGGTCGCGCAGAACCTTGAATACGTGGCGGAGGTCATGCGCGTCGACGGCGAGTCACCCTGGTACGCCGCCCCGCACGACGAGTTCGCCATCGTCATGGACGGCGAGGTCACGTTCAACTTCGTCAAGCTGGCCGACGACCAAGTCCCAAGTCACGCGGGCGGGGCGGCGCAGCTTGGCGCCAAGCCCAACGGCCCGACGATGGGCCGGGTCACCGCTCGGCGCGGGCACCAGGTGCTGTTGCCGAAAGGGGCGGCTTACCAGCTGACCTCGACCGCGCCCGGCGTCGTCATCGTCCAGACCATGGATGGTCCGGTGACGACCAAGCGTTGGGCCGAAATCTGCACCTTGAGCTGAGGGAGAGAACGATGGACGTGCAATCTGCCAAAGTCGTCGCCATCGGCACCGAACCGGACACCGGCTACGACAGCTTCCGCCTCGGCCAGTTCACTTTCCGCCGCGACGAGTATTTCGCCCACATCGAATGGCCCAAGGGCAGCCACATCATCGAGATCGACCGGTTCCTGCGCGCCATGGTGCGAGATATCGGCTGGGGCTTCTTCTACGGCTGGATCTTCTTCGACGACATCTTCGGCACCACCAATCACTACGGCACGGTCGATGTGTTCGCCGGCGCTTATGACCAAGGGTGCAAGGAACAGGGGATCGATCACCTGGAGACGTTCCCGGCAGAGGCGGTGAAGGAAGCCTTCGAGACCATTAGCCGCAACTGGATCAACGAGGGATACGATCCGCTGAGCGCTCCGCTCGAAACAGGCTCGCCGCTTGGATCGAAGACTACCGAGCGTACCGACGAACTGGTGCGCGGCTTCAAGCCCGCCACTCGCATGCTCGGGTTGGAAGGCGACGCCCCGGTCCGCTCCGACGACACCGGCCACCCGATCAACCGGGCCTTCGCCGACCTGGAGTTCGACAAGCCCGACATCGAATGCGAGCCGGGCTTCGAAGGCCAGCTCCATGCGATCAACCTGTTCGACCACATCGCCCGGGCCGACGTGACCTGGAACCCCTCGTTCACCGCCATCACTGGCGCCAGCATCTGCTGCGTCACCAGCGAAGAGCACATGCTGCCGGTCATCCACGGCAACGACCGGAACGAGTGGTTCTTCCAACTGACCGACGAGATCCACTGGCAGATCGCCGACAAGAACTCCGGCCTGCCGCGCGGGCGGATCGTGATGAAGGCGGGTGACGTCTGTGCCATGCCGGCCGATATTCGCCATCAAGGCTTTTCCCCCAAGCGATCGATGCTGATGGTGATGGAGAACGGTACACCGGGGCTTGAACTGCGCTATGCCTCAGGCGAATTGAAGCCTTATCCGGTCGACTTCGGCTGATCCCACCTACTGCCCCAATAACTCATAATAGAAAGAAATCAGGGAGTTCCATGCTCAACAACCTCGGCCGCGCGCGTCGTCGCGCCAATTTGCTTGCCGTTTCCGGATTCGCCCTAGCCCTCGCTGCCTGCGCGCAGACGCCCGGCGCGGGCTCGGCCAACCAGGCTGCGCTGCCCAACGAGAAGTTTGATTACGTCGGCTGGGACCAGTACCTCGGCGGGCCGGATAGCTCGCAGTACACCGCGCTCGACCAGATCACCCCGGCCAACGTCGGGCAGTTGCAGGTCGCGTGGGAATATCCGGTCGGCGAGGGCGCGGCACCGCAGTTCAACCCGATCGTCGCCAACGGCATGATGTACGTGCAGACCGGCGACGGCCAGCTTGCCGCGCTCGATCCGGCTACTGGACGGCAGCTGTGGAAGAGCGAGACCACCGGCCGCATCAGCACGCGCGGGATCAACTACTGGCAGAGCAAGGACGGCACCGACCGGCGCCTGGTGTTCCTCAACGACGGCCTGCTGCGCGCGATCGATGCGCGGACCGGCAAGTACATTGCGGGCTTCAGCGTCGACTTGCGCGATGCTCTGCCCGCCGGCCACGCGGAAACGCCGCGGCCGCTGATGACCAGCAATCCGGGCCGCATCTTCGAAGACACGATCATCATCTCGTTGCCCGCGGGCGGCGGCTATGCCTCGCACCCGGCGGATATCCAGGCTTACGACATCCGCACCGGCGCGTTGAAGTGGGTGTTCCACGTCGTACCGCGCGTGGGCGAGGTCGGTTCCGACACCTGGCCCGAGCAGGATCGCGAGAAGTTCGGCGGGGTCCACAACTGGTCGGAGTTCACGGTCGATACCGAGGCGGGCGTCGCTTACATCCCGACCGGCACCGCGCGCTCGGATTTCTACGGTGGCAACCGTCCGGGCGATAACCTGTTCGGCAATTCGATCCTGGCGCTCGATGCGCGCACCGGCAAGCGACTGTGGCACTTCCAGACGGTCCATCACGACCTGTGGGACTTCGACCTGCCCAACGCGCCGAAGCTGATGACGATCACCAAGGACGGGAAGCAGATCCCGGCGGTTATCGTGGTCGCCAAGCACGGCTTCGTGTTCGCCTTCGACCGCAAGACCGGCGAGCCGATCTGGCCAATCGAGGAGCGGGCCGTGCCGCAGTCCGACGCGCCGGGCGAGCATACCTCGCCGACCCAGCCGTTCCCGACCTGGCCCAAGCCGTTCTCGCGCCAGGCCTTCTCCGAGGCGGACATCAATCCCTACATCCCGGCCGAGGATCAGGCCAAGCTGCGCGAGCTGCTGCGCACCGCGCGCAACGAGGGCCTGTTCACGCCGCCGAGTGTGCAGGGTTCGATCTCGATCCCGGGCCACAATGGCGGGACCAGTTGGGGCAACACCGCGATCGATCCGGTGCACCAGCGCCTGTTCGTGGTCAGCCGCGAGATCCCGGTGCTCAACACGCTGATCCCCGACACCAAAACCGATCCGAAGACGATGCCGGGCTACACTCCGGGCGTCACGCCGTTCAACACGCCGTACAACTTCCTGATGCAGTCGAATGGCATGGTGGCGATCAAGCCGCCGTTCTCGTTCCTGACCGCCTACGACATGAACACCGGCGAGATGCTCTACCACATCCCCAACGGGGAGAGCATGCTGCTGCAACAACAGGGGATCACCGGAACCGGTAGCCAGGCCCCGCGCGGCGGCCCGGTGGCGACGGCGAGCGGTTTGCTGTTCGTGGGGACCGCTGGCGATCGGACTTTCCGTGCGCGCGATGCGGCGACGGGCAAGGTGCTGTGGGAGCACAAGCTCGACGCGGCGACCGAAGGCGTGCCGGCGATCTTCGAGGTCGGCGGGCGCGAGTATATCACCATTCCGGTTGGCGGTGACGGGCTGTTCTCACACAAGGGACAGCCTGATCCGGGGCCGAGCCGTTATGTGACTTTCGCTTTGCCGGCGCGGTGAGGCGGGCCTGACCCCCCCCTCCCGCTTGCGGGAGGGCTATCCACCTCTCGTTCGTGGTGAGCTTGTCGAACCACCCTGGCGCCGCGCTAGCGTCCTTCGACAAGCTCAGGACGAACGGAAGAAGGGAAAAAGGGTTTGTCACGCAAAGGCGCAAAGGCGCTAAGAGCTAGCTCAATGCCTTCTCCCCTCTCTCGTCATTCCCGCGAACGCGGGAACCTAGGGCGGAATAGCGCAACAGAGCCGACTGGGTCCCCGCGTTCGCGGGGATGACGAAGGGTTGGGGTTAAGCGCACCCTCTTCGCGCCTTTGCGTGATCAAATACCCTCCCCGAGCTTGCTCGGGGAGGGGGACCGCCGACGAAGTCGGTGGTGGAGGGGTGTTGCGTAAAGCCGCCTACCCCTCCGTCACGCGCTTTCAGCGCGCGCCACCTCCCCGAGACAAGCTCGGGGAAGATTCTTGTCCCCTACCGTTCCTCGATCCGCAACCGCGCCATGCCCGTTTCGTCGACATACTCGCGATTATCCTCGCACACGTATTCGAGCAGCTTGTACCCCGGCATCCGTCGATAGGTGTAGGAATAGGTCCAGGGCTGGGCCAGGAACTCGTCCTCCACCACGATGTCGTTGCGCAGGATATCGGGCGCGAGCAGGTGGAGCCTCTCGGTGATCTTCATCCCCTCCGAATGCGGCGTCCAGCGGAACTGGACGTTTTCCTTGATCCCGGTGGTCTCGATCACCAGCGTCTCGCCCTCCCAGTGCGCGACCGAGCGGCCGTAGAAGGTTGGGTCGAGCTCGTCCCAGCGCGGCAGGGTCTCGTTCATGTAGACGCGGCGCGTCTGGTTGAACGCTTCCTGGGTGATGTTGATCTGTTCGGGCCGCTGGAAGATCTCCATCGGGAACATGCCCTGCATCATCGCTGGCATGCCGTCGGGCAGGCACTTCACGTAGTTGTCGCCGGCCGGCTGCCCCTCGGCCATTCGCGCCGCCAGCTTGGCCTCGTGCTCTTTCCACTGCGCCAGGTATTCGGGCTTGAGTGGCGGGTTGGGGATCGGTGTCGGCGCGTACATGGGGTCGGGCGTCTCGCCCATTGGCGGGTATCGTTCCCAGCTGCCGTTGAAATCCGCTTGCGCCAGAGCAGGGGAGGCCAGCGCCGCCAGGCTGGCGCCAAGCAACAGGGCTTTCGAAGCCATCATCATCCTCTCCATCGGCTCAGGACGTGCGCTTGTAATTCTGCGCGTTCGGCACGCCGGGGAGCATCTTGCGCCCGTCCGGCAGCGTCAATTCGAGCACCAGTCCGCCCGGTTGCCCATCGCGCAACGGCGCGACCACTACCGTCACCTCATCACCCGTCTTGACCGTCCGCGAGGTCCAGCCGCCGCGGGACATCATGTTGATGCTGGTCATCTCGAGCGTGTAGTGCTTGGTCCCGCCGCCCGGCTGGTCGGCGTCGACCTCCAGGTAAGCGTGCGGGTTGGTCCACTGGTACTTGCTGACCTTGCCGTGGAGCGTGATCGACCGGCTATTGTCGAACATCGCGAACGAGTGATGCGCCAGCGCCGGCAACGGCAAGGCCACAGCAGAACTCAGCAGCGCAAGGCTGCTCACCAGGTTTTTCAGATTCATCGGCTCCCTCTCCGAACCTTTGTTCTTGGCGGCGAGTGTACCCCTAAGTTCAATGTCCGCAATGGGTTGTCGCAGGCTGTGCACAGGGCCTCGCATCGGCCGCGCTGGCGTGGCAAACAGCCGCAAAACAAGAGGGATGCCCATGCTCGACACCGCCACCGTGCCCGCCTTCCAGACCAAGCTGTTCATCGGCGGCCAGTTCGTCGACGCGGCGAGCGGCAAGACCTTCGACGTGCTCAACCCGCACGATAATTCGGTGCTGGCGAAGGTGGCCGAGGGCGACCGCGAGGACATCGACCGTGCCGTTGCGGCGGCGCGCAAGGCGTTGCCCGTCTGGCGGGCGATGTCGGCCACCCAGCGCGGCGACTTGATCTACAAGCTCGCCGACGCGATCGAGCGCGACCGCGACACCCTGGCGCTGACCGAGACGCTCGATACCGGCCACCCGATCCGCGACACCCACAACCTCGACATCTTCCGCACGGTGCAGACGTTCCGCTACTTCGCCGGGATCGCGGACAAGCATGAGGGGCGAGTGATCCCCGTGGACACCGGGTTCCTCAATTACGTGATGCGGGTGCCGGTGGGCGTGGTCGGGCTGGTGGTGCCGTGGAACTTCCCGCTGATGTTCACCAGTTGGAAGATGGGTCCGGCCCTGGCGGCGGGGAACACGCTGGTGCTCAAGCCCGCCGAGTTGACGCCGCTCTCGACCATGCGCGTGGCTGAGCTAGCGGCGCAGGTCGGCTTCCCCGAGGGCGTGATCAACGTCGTGCCGGGCTTCGGCGCCACTGCCGGTCAGGCGCTGGCCGAGCACATGGACGTCGACAAGATCGGCTTCACCGGCTCGACCGCGACCGGGCGCAAGATCGTCGAGGCCTCGGCCGGGAACCTCAAGCGGGTTCAGCTCGAACTCGGCGGCAAGGGCGCGAACATCGTGTGGGACGACGCCAATATCGACGCGGCAGTCAACGGCGCGGCCTTCGCCATCTTCCACAACCAGGGCCAGGCCTGCATCGCCGGCAGCCGGATCATCCTGCACGAAGGGATCAAGGACCAGTTCCTCGACAAGTTCCTGACGCTGACGAAGTCGATCAAGATTGGCGACCCGCGCGATCCGGCGACCGAGATGGGTCCGCTGACCAGCCGCATGCACCAGGAGAAAGTGCTCAGCTACGTCAAGATCGCGCACCAGGAAGGCAGCGAGATCCTGACCGGCGGCAAGGCCCCTGAAGGCGAGCAGTTCGCCAAGGGCTGCTACGTCGAGCCCACGGTCGTCACCGCGCAGCCGCAGGACCGGGTGTGCCACGAGGAAGTGTTCGGGCCGTTCGCCGCCGTCTCCACCTTCACTCGCGAGGAAGAGGTGCTGGAGATGGCCAACGGCACGCCTTACGGCCTGGGCGGTGGGCTGTGGACCAACGACCTCAACCGCGCCCACCGCATGGCGCGGGGCATGGACACGGGCATGGTCTGGATCAACTGCTACAAGCGGTTCCACCCGGGCTCGCCGTTCGGCGGGGTCAAGGACTCGGGCTATGGCCGCGAGATGGGCTTCTACGCTATGGACGAATACACCGAGCCCAAGAGCGTGTGGCTCAACGTCGATGCGCAGCTGCCGCCGTTCTACCGGCGGGATTAGTCGCCCGCCGACAAAGTGCGGCCAAGCTCGCTTCACCTACCAAATTCCGTCATCCTGAACTTGTTTCAGGACCAATCTTTCGGCGCGAACGGAGCGTTCGGTCCAAGCGCAGCTTTGCCCGCAATCATCGCAAGCTGAGCCGCGGAGTGGCGCTTGCCAGAAAGCTCCAGGAATGCTGCGCGATGGGTCCTGAACCAAGTTCAGGATGACGAACAAGGGGAACGGAGCGGGCGTGGTGTCGCAATTGAAAAAGGCCGGCACCCGAAAGTGCCGGCCTCTAATCGCTTAGCTCTGAGCTTGGCCCGGCTTCATATCCGCCGGGCAATCACCGAGGTACTTGCCCTCGACAGTCGAGCTGATCTCGACCTGCGCGGCGGCCGGCATGTTCGGGCCCGAGGTCTTGGTGGTCATCTCAACCTTGTAGGTGGAGGTCATATCGCCGGTGATCGTGCCCTTGGTGGTCGTGGTCATGCCCGAGTTGGTGCATTCCATGTCGAGAGCCAGGCCATCGGCGGTCTTGGTCAATTCGTTCTTGGCGCAATCGCCCGTGGCAGGCGGGGCGAAAGAGTTGGAGCCGGGAACAGCCTCTCCGATGCAGACCTTGGTGGTGAGCGGCTTGGGCGTGTTGGGCACGGTGGTCGTCAGTTCCCAAAGACCCGGCTTGAGAGCGTTCACTTCGGCCGCCTCGCCCGACGAACCGGCATCGCCCGATCCCGAGCAGGCGGAGAGCAGGAGCGCGCCCAGAGCGGCGCTGCAGGCGAAAGCAATTTTCTTCATGTCGGATCCCTCACTGGTTGAGGGCACTGCCTGCACACCGGGTCGCCGGCGAACAATACGTAGTCATCCAGAGGGCAGCCGGCTCAGGTCGCCCCTTTTTGCGGCACCAATTTGATCTGGCCCCTGCCGTTCACCCTGACCGGAGTGAACAGGCCGGCCCCGGTGACCTGCACCGTGTCGTGGTGGACCTCGTCGATTTGCGCCGACAGCAGGAACCGGCCCTCCTGCCTGCCAGCCACGGCGCGTTGGGCCTTGCCGAGGACTTTGTCGTAGTCCTTGGTGAAGTCCTCCTCAAGACTGCCGGCGATCCTTTCGAGCACGCTCTCGCTCGAGGCGAGGCGCAGGAGGAGGTTGGTGGCCATGCCATCGGTCTGGCCGAAGATCTGGAGATCCTTGATGCGGACCACTTGGGAGTCCGCTTCGCTGATCGGCAGGCCCGTTAGCCAGACTTTGCCTTTCGATTTGCCGAAGCTCACCCCGGTCCGCTCGCCGATCGGTTCGACGTCGGCGTCGATCCCGACGGCGAGCCTGCCATCGTCGGTCGCGTAGATCGTGACCGCGTTGAACTGCGCGTTCACCGAGCCGACGCCTTCGAGCTTGATCCCCTTGGCCGCCAGCTTGCGCAGTTCCCTCAGCACCACGGGCTCAAGCTGGGCATAGTCGGCCACCACCGGCATGAAGAAATTGAGCCCGACGTCCTGCACGTTGGCCAGTTGCCGCGGCAGTGGCGTGGGTGTCGGTGCCGGCGGTTCGTCGCCCACGAAGGTCTCGGTCTTGGCTTCGACGCCGACCGTCAAAATGACCTTGCGGCCATCCACGCGATAGCCGGCGAGGCCCATGCCTTGCGGTGTGATGCGCATCCACGCGGGTGGGTTCCTGCTGCTGAGCTGGATGTTGGTGAAGCCTTGCTTCCAGGCTTCGGTCAGGACCGGCTTGATGTTCGCCCGCGCGACTTCTTGCCGAACCTCCTGCTCGAGCTTGGCGATCACGCCGGCGAGTTCCTTGTCCGCCCTCTTGGCGAACTCGATCCGCTGGCCGAGGAAGTCGATCCCCGGCGGTTCGGCCCAGTCATAGGAGATGTTGACCCTGGCCGACGCGTTCCAGTTGGGGTCTAGTGCGAACGCGACATCGGCGCGGACTTTGGCTGAGGCGGTCGCGGTCTCTCCCTTCAGGATCCCGCCGACATCGCGCGCGCTGACGACCGCCTTGATCGGCATCGTGATCGTCAACCGGCTGCCCGAACCCGAAAGGGTGACCGCGCCGCGGGTGACCTGGCCCACGATCCGGCAGTCGATGTCGGGCGTGACCTTGAGCCGTTCCCCGAACACTTTGACCCGCTGGCCTTTGACGCACTTCTTGTTGCGCTTGTCGATCGTCCACAGCGTGTGGGGTGTCTTGCGCTCCAGCGCTCTCTGGAGATCGTCGAGTGAGAGCTCGATCGGCACGACCAGCGTCGAGTTCTGGCTTTCGAACTGCGGGACGGTGGTCGACCGGGGTGGGACGGGGAGCGAGTCCTGTCGGTTGCACCCTCCAAGCACCAGGGCGACGAGCAGGATCAGTATCGACGTGAAGCGCAAAGGCGGTGCCCCCCTTTACGCCACAGCTATGGACAATCGGGGATCGGCTTAATCGGGGTAAACCCTGTAGGCGGACGGGGAATTCCTGCTAACAGGGCCTCAGGGCACGCGCCTTCCTTTCCGCGAATTTGTCGCAAATTGTCAGAAGGGTTGTCGACCCCCTTGTGATATCCGGCCCTTTCGCTGAAAGCCCAATCGACCTTGAACTTATTGGTGAGGGGCGCAGCCCAGCAATGACGAACCCGCGTTCGGCCTTCATTCGTGGAGGCCTTTGTCTACTTCTTTCCGTCCTGGCGGCATGCTCGGACAATGGCGGTGAGGGCGATCGCCCCGCCCAGCAAGTGGGCTATGTGGTCGTCCAACCTACCGCTGTGCCCGTGTCGGTGACTCTCGGTGGCCGGACTGTGGCTTACGAGACGAGCGAAGTGCGCCCGCAGATCAATGGGCTGATCCGCCGCCGCCTGTTCACCGAAGGCAGTGTGGTGCGGGCAGGGCAGCCGCTCTACGAGATCGACGCCAGCCTCTATCGCGCCGCGGTCAACCAGGCCGAAGCCAACCTCGCCAGTGCGCGCGCCAGCGCCGACGCGGCGGTTGCGCGGGCGGATCGTTACAAGCCGTTGGCCGAGATGGAGGCCATCGCCCAGCAGGACTACACCGACGCCGCGGCGCAAGCTCGCGTCGCCAGGGCCGGTATCGCGCAGAACTCGGCCGCGCTCGATACCGCGCGGATCAACTTGCGCTACACCACCGTCACCGCGCCGATCGGCGGACGGATCGGCCGTTCGCTTTACACCGTCGGCGCGCTCGTCAACGCCAGCCAGGCGAGCCCGCTGGCAGTGATCCAGCGGCTCGACCCGATCTTCGTCGACATGCAGCAGTCCAGCGCCGAGCTCACCTCGCTGCGCCAGGCCCTTCAGCGGGGCGAGGTCACTCCGGGTAGCACCAGCGTGCACCTGCTGCTCGAAGACGGCAGCGACTATGGCGTCACCGGCCAGGTGAAGTTCTCCGACATCGCGGTCGACGAGAGCACCGGCACCGTCACGCTCCGCGCGAGCTTCCCCAACCCACAGGGCCTGCTCCTTCCGGGCATGTTCGTGAAGGCCGTGTTCGACCAAGCCGTGGAGCCGCGCGCGTTCCTGGTCCCGCAACCCGCCTTGCAGCGTGACTTCGACGGTTCGGCGTTCGTCTACGTCGTGACCCCTGACAACAAGGCGCAGCGCCGCAAGGTGACCGCCGTGCGCACCAACGGCACCAACTGGGTCGTGACCGCCGGCCTCGAGCCGGGCGACAAGGTGATTACCCAGGGCCTGGGCAACAACCTGAGGCCGGACAGCGAGGTAAAGGCAGTGCCGGCCAGCGCGCCGCAGAACGTCTCCCCGCCCGGACGCAACGGTGGCGGCAAGCCGGCTTCGGGTAAGGCTCGGTAACGCGCCATGTCCCGCATATTCATCGACCGGCCGATCTTTGCCTGGGTGCTCGCGATTATCGTGATGCTCGGGGGGATCGGCGCGTTCAGCGTGCTGCCGGTCGAGCAGTATCCCGACATTGCCCCGACCAACGTCAATATCCAGGCCAACTATCCGGGCGCCTCGGCCGAGACGGTCGAGAACAGCGTTACGCAGATCCTTGAGCAACAGCTCACCGGGCTCGACGGCCTACTCTACTTCAGCGCCAGCTCCAGCTCGCGCGGCCAGGCCCGCATCACTGCCACCTTCGAGAAGGGCGTCGATCCCGACATCGCCCAGGTGCAGGTGCAGAACAAGATCCAGACCGCGATCTCGCGCCTGCCAGCCGAAGTGCAGCAGCAGGGCGTGCGGGTGACCAAGTCGAACGCCGATACCCTGCTGATGGTGGCGGTCTACGACACTACCGGCACGCGTAATTACGTCGACATCTCGGACTACCTCGCCTCCAACATCCAGGACCCGCTGTCGCGCATTCCCGGCGTTGGCGACGTCAACGTGTTCGGCTCGCCCCACGCCATGCGCATCTGGCTCAACCCGCAGCGCCTCGCAGGCTTCGGGCTGATGCCGAGCGACGTGGTCAGCGCGATCCAGTCCCAGAACACCGAGGTCGCCGCGGGCGATGTCGGCGGCTTGCCCTCTCCCGAGGGGCAGATGCTGCAGGCGACGGTCACCGCGTTGTCGAAGCTCCAGACGCCCGAGCAATTCGGCGATATCGTCCTCAAGACCCTGCCCAGCGGTTCGAGCGTGCGCATCAAGGATGTCGCGCGGGTCGAGATCGGGGCCGAGCAATACAACGTGATCCTGCGCATGGACGGCAACCCCGGCGCGGGCATGCAGATCTCGCTGACGCCGGGCGCCGACGCGCTCAAGACCGCGGACCTGGTCAAGGCCAAGATGGAAGAGCTCGGGCGCAACTTGCCCGAAGGCCTCGCCTATACTTACGCCAACGACAGCTCGACCTTCATCCGCCTCTCGGTATCCGAGGTACAGAAAGCGCTGCTCGAAGCGGTCGTGCTCGTGGTGTTGGTGATGTTCGTGTTCCTGCAGAACTGGCGCGCGCTGATGGTTCCGACCGTCGCCGTGCCGGTGGTGCTGCTCGGCACGCTGGGAATATTCTACCTCGCGGATTTCAGTATCAACACGCTGACCCTGTTCGGGCTGGTCCTCGCCATCGGCCTCCTGGTCGACGACGCGATCGTGGTGGTCGAGAACGTCGAGCGCCTGATGGAAGAGAACCCGGGCATGACCGCCCGCGAGGCGACCATCCAGTCGATGAAGGAGCTGCAGACCGCGCTGATCGCGATCGCGCTGGTGCTGTCGGCGGTGTTCCTGCCGATGGCGTTCTTCGGCGGGTCGACGGGCGTGATCTATCGCCAGTTCTCGATCACCATCATCTCCTGCATGGTGCTCTCGGTGCTCGTCGCGCTGATCCTGAGCCCGGCGATCACCGCCAACGTGCTCAAGCCCCGGTCGCATGGTTCCCGGACCGAGTTCCACCCGCATCACGGCCGCTTTGCCCGGATCGCGAACGTGCTCGAGCACGCCAAGGTGTGGTTCAACGTCACCTTCGACCGCATGGTGCTGCGCTACGTTTCGGCAGTGCGTAACGTGATCGACCGCAAGTGGCTGTTCATGGGTCTCTACGCCGTGATCATCGTGCTGCTGGTGTTCCTGTTCTGGCGCCTGCCTGGCGGGTTCATTCCCGGCGAGGACCAGGGGCGCGTGCAGATTCAGTGGCGCTTGCCCGCCGGTGCGACGCAGGCGCGCACGATCGAGGTCCGTAACGAGATCGAGAAGTACCTCGACACTTACGAGAAGAACAACGTCGACTTCCACTTCCTCGTCGCCGGTGGCGGCGGGGGTAGCGGTGTCGCCGGGCAGAATACCGGGCAAGGCTTCGTCAACCTCAAGGACTGGGACGACCGTCCCGGCAAGGAGAACACCGCCGACGCGATCGCCCAGCGCGCGACGGCCGCGTTCCGCAACTTGCGCGACGCCCAGGTCTTCACCCTCGTGCCGGGATCGGTGCAGGGGCTGGGGGACGCTTCGGGCTTCAGCATGCAGTTCCAGAATTCGAGCGGGATGACCCGCCCAGAGTTTGTGGCGGCCAAGGACCAGCTGCTGGAAGCGGCCAACAAGAGCCCGCTGTTGACGCAGGTCCGCCTGGCCGACTTGCCCGACGTGGCGACCTTGAAGGTCGACCTCGATACCCAGCGGCTCAGCGCTTACGGCCTGACCCAGGCCAGCGTGAACAGCACGCTCGCGACCGCCTGGGGCGGGCGCTACGTCAACGACTTCATTGAGCGTGGCCGCGTCAAGCGCGTCTACGTCCAGGGTGATGCGCAGTACCGCGCCAAGCCCGAAGACCTTGGCCAATGGTACGTGCGCTCAGCGGACGGCAGCATGGCGCCGTTCTCCGCCTTCTCCGACATCGCGTGGGCGACCACGCCCGCCAGCACCAGCCGCTTCGGCGGAGTTCCGGCCTTCGGTATTTCCGGCCAGGCGGCCGCGGGCGTCAGCTCGGGCGAGGCGATGGCGGAAATCGAGCGGCTGGCGAGCGGGATCCAGGGCACCAGCGTCGGCTGGTCGGGCGCGTCCTATGAGGAACGACAGGCCTCCGGGCAGGCGCCGCTGCTCTACGCGGTTTCGCTGCTGGTCGTGTTCTTGTGCCTGGCGGCGCTCTACGAAAGCTGGTCGATCCCGGTGGCGGTGTTGCTGGTCATTCCGCTTGGCCTCGTCGGGTCGCTGTTCCTCGCCAACTTGCGCGGGCTGGAGAACGACGTGTTCCTTCAGATCGGCCTGCTGACCACCATGGGCCTCGCCTCGAAGAACGCGATCCTGATGATCGAGTTCGCCGAGCACGAGGAGAAGAAGGGCGCTCGCATCATCGACGCGGTGCTGCGAGCTGCCCGCATCCGCTTGCGCCCGATCCTGATGACCAGCTTCGCCTTTATCTTCGGCGTGATGCCGCTGGCTCTGGCAACCGGCGCCGGCGCCAACAGCCGCATAGCCATCGGTACCTCGGTGATCGGCGGGATGCTTACGGCGAGCTTGCTGGCGGTGTTCTACATTCCGCTACTGTTCGTCCTCGTTCGCCGCGGCACTCGCGAAGGGCTCAAGAAGCTGCACGCCAAGTTCGGCCGCCGCTCCGATCCGGAGGCCGCCGCTTGAACCGCTTCGTTTCCGTGAGCCTGCTGGCCTTGGCACTGGGCGGCTGTTCGCTGGCGCCCGACTATGCGCGGCCCGATGCGCCGGTGCCGGTGTCCTGGCCTGCCGGTGATGCTTACCTGACCCAGACCGAAGCGGCGCTGCCCGAGGTCTCCTATCGCGACGTGTTCCAGGACCCTCGGCTGCAGGCGCTGATCGGCCAGGCGCTGGTCAACAACCGCGATGTGCGTATCGCTGCCGCCAACCTCACGGCGGCACGCGCTCGGGTTGGTGTCGTGCGGTCCAACCAGTTCCCCGAGGTGGGCGTGAGCGCCTCGGCCGACTACCTCACCCGCGAGGGAGCCGACAGCGAGAGCTACGCGCTCCAGGGCGGTATCGCGAGCTTCGAGCTCGACCTGTTCGGGCGCCTGGCCAATGCCACCGCGGCCGAGCGCGAGCGCATGCTGGCGACCGAGGCTTCGGGTCGCACTGTGCGTATCGGGTTGGTCGCTGACCTCGCCGATGCCTGGGCGACCTATGCCGCCGACCGCGAGCTGCTGGCGATCGCCGCCGACACCGCCGCCAATGCCCGCCGCGCCGTTCAGTTGACCCAGGCACGGCTCGAAGGCGGCATCGCCCCGCGCACCGACGTGCGCCAGGCCGAGCAGGTGCTGGCGACCGCCGAGGGTGATTTCGCGGCGCAGACTACCGCCGTAGCGCAGGACGAGAACCTGATCCGGTTACTGGTCGGCGGTCCGGTCGATCCGGCATTGCTTCCGTCCGGGCTCGACGAGGTCTTCGCCTCGGTCGCGACTTTGCCGGCAGGCCTCGATTCCGCGGTGCTGTTGCGCCGGCCGGATATCGTCGAGGCCGAATACCTGCTGCGCGCCGCCAACGCCGACATCGGCGTGGCCCGCGCCGAGATGTTCCCGCGCATCTCGCTGACAGGCCTGGTCGGTGTGGCGAGCGATACGCTCGGCACGCTGTTCACTGGCGGCGCATTCCCGACGACGCTCGGGGTCGATGCCGTCTACACGATTTTCGATGGAGGCGGCCGCCGCGCCAATGTCGAGGTAAGCGAAGCGCAGCGCGACGCCGCGCTCGCCGCGTATGAGCGTGCCATCCAGACGGCCTTCCGCGAGGTGGCTGACGCGCTCGCCGTGCAGGGCACTATCGGCGAACGCCTACGCGCGGCGCGTGTGAGCAGCGACGCGACGGCCGATACCGCTCGCCTGACCGAAGCCCGCTATCGCGGCGGCATCGACAGCTTCCTCGCCAACCTCGACGCGCAGCGCAGTCTCTACATCGCTCGGCAGCGTGAGGCGGCGGTCTTGCTGATCGGGGTGCGCAATCGGATCGACCTCTATCGCGCGCTGGGGTCGGACAGCGCCGTTGCCACGCCGAGTGTCGAGGTCAGTGAAGCTGACTGAGCTCTGAAAGTCTTGCCTTTAAAGGACTTCTGGTCGTGAGAGTGCGGCTAGCAAGAGAAGACGGCGCTCCTAGGTAATGATCCCCGACCTGACTTCGGGATTCTTCTGATTGGTTCCCCTTTCCCCAAGTTCATAGTCCAGCTTCTTGAATTGGATAGGTCGCAGGGAGCGACCTTTCTCATGAGGGGCAAGCAGAATGCGCAGGATTCTGGCTTTCGTCGCGGCGAGCGCGGTTGTGGCAGCGGTGCCGGCTCAAGCTCAATCAGGAATGACACCGGCCGAAAGGGCCGAGTTCGAGGCTCTTCGGCAGCGCCTCGCCGAGCTAGAGTCTCAAGTGGCTGCACGGGCCCAGGCGGACGCGCAACAACAGCAGCAAGCCGCCCAGGCCGCGCAGGCTGCCGCAAGCAGGCCAGCCGATAGCGGCGGCGGCGGAATCGGCAGCGACCACAACCTCGAACTCTACGGGTTTGCCCAGGTCGATCTGATCCAGGACTTCAACCGCGTGAATCCCAGCTGGGATGCCACGCTGCGTCCTTCGAAGATTCCCACCACCGAGGGCCAATTTGGCAGCGACGGCCAGTTCATCGCCAGCGCCCGCCAGTCCCGCCTTGGCGTGAAGGCGGACGGCACGATCGCCGGCAAGCCCTACGAAGCCAAGTTTGAATTCGACCTCTACGGCGTTGGTGTCGACGAAGGTCAAACGACGTTTCGCCTGCGGCACGCCTATGCCAAGTGGGGTCCGATCCTGGCCGGGCAGACCAACACCCTGTTCATGGACGGCGATATCTTTCCCAACGTCGTCGACTACTGGGGCCCGGCGGGGATGGTTTTCATCCGTAACCCGCAGATCGCCCTGACCCTGGTGAACGGCGGCGGGTGGACGGCCAAGATCGGCCTCGAACAGCCGAACAACGACGTCGATCCGGGCTCGATCAGGTTGGTCTCACCCGAAGTGGCAGAGAACTTGCGCGGCACCGAGGAGCTTCCCGACCTGACCGGCCAAGTCCGCTATGGCGGTGACTGGGGTCACGTGCAACTCGCCGGTGTCTTGCGCAAGGTTGGCTACGACACGGCCGGGACGCCGGACAACGAGCCCTCTGGCAGCGAGTTGGGCTGGGGGTTGAACGGCACAACCGTGCTCAAGTTCGCGCCGGTGACGTTCCGCGGCGGCGTCGTCTACGGCGAAGGCATCGCCAGCTACATGAACGACGGCGGCATGGACCTGGCGCCTTCGGCACAACTCGGCCCAGTGCCACCGATCTTCCCGCCGCCACCCGTCGCCGGGACCCTGCTCGAAGCCCAAGCGGTCGAGCTGCTGGGTGTCACCGGCTACATCGAAATGCAGTGGACCGATCAGCTGACTTCGGCGCTCGGCTACAGCTTCACGCAGGTCGACAACACCAACTTCCAGGACCCGACAGCCTTCCACAGAGGCGAGTACGCTTCGGTCAACCTGCTGTGGCAGCCCGAGAGCCGGCTCCTGGCAGGCATCGAACTGCTGTGGGGCCAGCGGACCGACAACGATGGCGCGCAAGGCGACGACCTGCGCTTGCAGACCAGCTTCAAGGCGTCGTTCTCCAGCAAGGACATCTGGGGCGACTGACACACACGAGCGACAGGGAAGATAGCGATGGCTGATTTCGATCTTGATCGCCGCCAGTTGATGGGCGTACTGGCGCTTGGTGCAGTGGCGGGCGTTGTTGGCGTTCCAGAGGTCGCCTTCGCGCAGGGCCGCGGTTCTGGCCCGTCATCCAGCGCGATCCAGGCTGCGCTCGATAGTGCCTACGGCAAGTATCGCGGCCTCAACGAAGGCAAGAACGCCGACTACATTCCGGCGCTGGCCGAAGTGCCGTCGAACTTCTTCGGCATCGCGATCGTAACCGCCGACGGCACGGTCTATCAGGCCGGGGATTCCAAGCAGGAGTTCTCGATCCAGTCGGTCTCCAAGCCGATCACTGCCGCACTGGTGATGCAGGAGTCGGGCTCGAAGCTGATCGAGGACAGCGTGGGCGTGGATGCGACCGGCCAGGTGTTCAATTCGATCACCGCGGTCGAGCAATATCGCGGCAAGGAGATGAACCCACTGGTCAACCCGGGCGCCATTGCCACGGTGGGCAACGTCAAAGGTACGCCCGACGAGGTGTGGAACAAGATCATCGGCATCCACTCCGACATGGCTGGGCGCCAGCTGCAGGTGAACCAGCCGGTCTATCAATCCGAAGCCGCCACCAACCAGCGCAACCGGGCGATCGGCTCGCTGATGTCCGCCTATGAGCGGTTCCCGTCCGATCCGGCGGTGGCGGTCGATCTCTACACCCGGCAGTGCTCGATCAATGTGAACGCCGTCGACCTCGCCACGATGGCGGCGACCCTGGCGTTCGGCGGGCGCAATCCGGTGACCAAGAAGCAGGTTCTCGATCCGAGCATCGTGCCCGGCGTGCTCGCGATCATGGCGACCGCGGGCATGTACGACGACAGCGGGAAGTGGGCGTTCCACACCGGCGGCGTTCCGGCCAAGAGCGGCGTGGGCGGCGGGATCCTCGCGGTTGTGCCCGGCAAGTTCGGCATCGGCACGTTCGCGCCGCCACTCGACGACGCGGGCAACAGCGTGCGTGGGCAGAAGGCGATCATCGACATCGTCAACGAGCTCAAGGCCAACCCCTACGCCCAGTTCGGTTGAGGGGAATCGGCGTGCGCGGGGTCGCAGCACTTGCCGCTCTTGGGGCTGCGCTCGTCAGCACGCCTGCGATCCCGCAGGACAGCGGGGGTTACCTCTACAGTGACTCCCACTTTCACCTGACCAACTACATCCAGCGCGGGCTGACGGCGGCGCAGTACGTCCAGATGATGGGGAACACGGTCAAGCGCTCGACCCTGTTCGGGATTCCGCTGCAGCAGATCTGGTACCACCCGAACTCGGGCGATTTCGCGCCGACTTATTACCTGCAGTCCGACGCCTCGCTTTACTACTACAGCTTCACCGACGCGATAATCGCGACCGAGTACCTGGCACTACCGCCCGACCAGCGCGCTCGGCTCGACCCGATGATTACCGGGTTCAATCCGGCCGACATGTACGCGGTCGACCACATCCGCCGCGTGCTGACGATCTACCCCGGCGTGTTCACCGGCATCGGCGAGTTCAGCGTGCACAAGGAGTTCGTGTCGAGCAAAGTGGCGGGAGAGACCGCCTCGCTGCTCAATCCCGCGCTCGACAATATCCTCGATCTGGCGGGTGAGGTGGGGCTGGTCGTCATCCTCCACTGCGACATCGACGTGCCGTTCGCCAAGGGCAACGCCCTGCCCATCTACTACACTCAGATGCGCGAGCTTCTGCTGCGCCACCCCAAGACGACGATCATCTGGGCGCATACCGGACTAGGCCGCGTGGTCTCGCCCGAACCGGTCCAGGATCCAGGGCCGAACGGGGAGCGGCCGCCCAATCACCTTGAACTGGTCGACCAGATACTCGCGGACCCGCAGCTGGCGCACGTCTACTTCGACATCAGCTGGGACGAGGTCGCCAAGTACGCCATTACCTCGCCCGAGACGATGAGGCGCACGGCGCAGCTGTTCGACAAGTACCCGCAGCGGTTCCTGTTCGGCACCGACAATGTGGCGCCACCGAACATCGAGGCCAACTTGCGGGTGTTCCACCTGTGGGACGGCATCTTCGGCCAGATCCGACTTGACACGCGGCAGGCGATTACCCTCGGGAACTACGAGCGGCTGTTCGACGCCGGACGCGCCAAGGTGCGGGCGTGGGAAAGCGCCAATGTTCCTCGCTGAACGCCTCAGGGTAAATACCGGCGCTTCTGAGAGAAAACCCGAGTGAACGCCCTCAGCGGAAGCATAGGTTGGTCGAAGCGCACCGGCCGCGGAGGGAAAATGTCCAACAACGGACGATGGTTACGACCGGCCTGGTTGAGGGCTTCCCTTTCCCTTGCGGCCCTGGCGTTTCCCTTTGCCGCGCAGGCGCAGGAAACCGCCATCACCCCCGAGGACCGCGCGGCGATCCAGGCAGAGCTCCGCGAGCTACAGCAATCCCGGCGAGAGTTTGATGCGCGGATCGAAGCTCTCGAAAAACGGCTCGGCATGGAGGAACCACCACCGCCCGCGGAGCCTGCCGCTGCTCCAGCGGCGCAAGGCGTTACCGCACCCGCTCCCGTCGTCGTCACACAGGATGGGCAAGCCCAGGACACCCAGCTGGCCCAGGCTGCGACGCCAGAAGGAGGCGGACCGGCTGGGTTCCTCGAACGCCAGGAACGATCCGGCACCTACCAGCCGGGGGCAGGCTTCGTGGTCGTCGATGACGATGACGCCGCGCTCTACATCAGCTTCACGACTTATGCGCGTTACGTGAACCAGAACGCCCTCGATGAAACCTACACCGACAGCTTCGGCCGAGATTTGACGATCGACCTTCGCAACGAGGTCCAGCTCAACAAGGTGAGCCTCAATTTCAAGGGTTGGCTGTTCGACCCCAAGTTCCAGTATCTGCTCTTCGCCTGGACCAACAACGCCAACCAGGGCGAAGGGGCCCAAGTCGTTCTCGCAGGGTTCCTGCGCTACAATTTCTCGAAGCACTTCAAGGTCACCGCCGGCATCATGCCACTGCCGAGCACGCGGAGCACTAACTGGAGCTTCCCCAATTGGCTGCGCCACGACAACCGGGTGATGGCCGACGAGTTCTACCGAGCATCTTATACGAGCGGCATCGACGTATCCGGCGAAATCGTGCCGGGCCTCGAATACCGGGCCATGATCGGCAACAACCTGTCGACACTCGGCGTCAGTTCCAGGCAGTTGGACAACAAGTTCGATACCATGTCCGGCGCCCTGTGGTGGATGCCCACGACCGGAGAGTTTGGTGCGCTCAACGGCTTTGGCGACTACGATTACCACGAGAAAGTCGCGACCTTTATCGGCGTGAACTACACGCGCAGCACCGAAACCGCGCAAGGCCAGCCACGCGACGATTCCTTCGAGAACGCCCAGATCAGGCTGACCGACGGTACCCTGCTGTTCAGCCCCGACCCGTTCATGACAGGGGGAAAGCTCGAACAAGCCCGCCTCCAGATGGCGAGTGTCGACGTCGGGGTGAAATACCAAGGCTTCTCGCTCGAAGGGCAGTGGTACTGGCGCTGGGTGGACGACTTCAAGACGATCGGTTTCGTCCCGGTCGACAGCATCACCGACAACGGCTTCGTCGTGCAAGCCTCGGCCATGCCGATCAAGGACCTGCTGCAGGTCTACGCTACGGCCTCGAAGATCTGGGGCGCGAACGGCAATCCGACCGAGTATTCGTTCGGCGTGAACGTCTACCCGTTCAGGCGGCGTGAGATGCACGTGAACTTCCAGACCCTCAAGCTGGATCGCTCTCCTGTAGGCGGGTACCACTTGCCCATTCCCGTGGGCGGCAACGGCTGGGTGTTCCTGACCGACTGGGTCGTGATGTTCTGACCTGTTGCTGCCTTGGGACGATGGAAGATTTCCTTGCCGCCGTTTGAGACCGGTCTGCCCTTTCAGGCTTGTCAGCAAGCCGATTCTCAATCAAATCGGTAGAGAAAGCTACCCGACGCCGGATGCTGCTCCTCTGAATCTGTAGGTGGTATGGTGGCGCGAGCTCGGAAAATCCGTGTATTCAACGGTTTGAACAGCCGTCGCGCCGCTTTCATCAAGGCGGGCACTCGATGAACTTCCAGCAACTCCGATACATTCGCGCTGCGGTTCAGAACGATCTCAACCTGACCAAGGTCGCGAACGAGCTTTTCACCTCGCAATCCGGGGTCAGCAAGCAGATCAAGGAGCTCGAGGCCGAACTCGGGATCGAGATCTTCGTCCGCCGAGGCAAGCGCCTGGTGGGCCTGACCGAAGCCGGGCACAGCGCCGCGCAAGTGATCGATCGGCTGCTGCAGGAATCGGAGAACCTCAAGCGGCTGTCCGAACAGTTCGTGCAGGCCGACAAGGGCCGCCTGACGATCGCCACGACGCACAACCAGGCGAACTATGTCCTGCCGCAAGTGCTCGTCCGCTTCAGTCGGGAGTTCCCGGATGTCGAGGTAGAGCTGCGGCAAGGCAGCCCGAGCCTGGTGGTCGACATGCTCTTGCGAGGAGAGGCCGATCTCGGCGTGGCGACCGAAGCGGTCGATGGCGAGCCGGGGTTGCAGACGTTCCCTTGCTTCACCTGGGAGCACGTGGCCATTGTTCCGCATGAGCATCCGCTAGCGCGGGTCAAATCGCCCACCTTGGCCGATCTCGTGCGCTACCCGATCGTCACCTACACGCCGGAGTTTACCGGCCGCTCGAACATCGACGCCGCGTTCGCCAGCGCTGGCCTCCAGCCTGACTTCCATCTCTCCGCTGTCGATGCAGACGTGATCAAGACTTACGTCAAGCTCGGCATGGGCGTGGGGATCGTTGCTCAGATGGCGATAGAGAACGGACCCGACGACGCCTTCGCTACGGTCGCCGGGTCGAACAAGTTCTTCAAGGCGTCGAGCACCAAGATCGCCATCCCCCACGGGGCGCTGCTGCGCAACTACACTGGTCGGCTGATCGAGCTGCTGGCGCCGCACCTAGATGCACGGAGCCTGAAAGACTCTCGCCGGCTCACCACAGTACACCAGCCGGATATCCTGAGGTCATTTGTCGACCGGCACGACCTGCGCTTCGGCGCGGGGCCTCGTCCGATCCTGAGAAGCGCCATTTCCGGAGCCAATCCCGCATGACATTCGTACAACGGCGGGGCTTTCTCGTCGGGGCGGCAGCATCGATCCTGTCAGCCCGCGCACTCGCCCAGGATCGCATCATCCAGCCTTTCGCGAATGGCGAACGTCCGCTGGTCCAGTTACCCCAGAAGCGCCCGCTGATCGGGCTGACGGCGCGCCCGCCGCAGCTGGAAACCCCGTTCGAGATATTCAACGAGGGGGTCCTGACGCCGAACGACGTGTTCTTCGTCCGTTACCACCTTTCCGGCCTGCCCAGTTCGATCGATCCTGCGACCTATCGGCTGACCATTGGCGGGCTGGTCGACACCCCGCTGACGTTGTCGCTGGCAGATCTGAAGACGGGCTTCCCGGTCCAGGAGATCGTCGCGGTCAACCAATGCTCGGGCAACAGCCGTGGCTTCTTCGAGCCGCGCGTCGGCGGTGGGCAGCTGGGTAATGGCGCCATGGGCAACGCCCGCTGGACCGGGGTACCGCTGAAGGCCCTGCTCGACCGTGCGGGGGTCAAGGCCGGGGCGGGGCAGGTGACCTTCAACGGCCTCGACAAGCCACCGCTCGAAACCATCCCGGACTTCGTGAAAGCGCTCGACCTCGATCATGCGCGCGATGGGGAGGTGCTGGTCGCGTTTGCGATGAACGGCGCCGATCTGCCGTTCCTCAACGGCTTCCCGCTGCGGCTGGTGGTGCCGGGCTATTATGGCACGTACTGGATCAAGCATCTCAATGAGATCAACGTCGTCGGAGGCGTCTACGACGGCTACTGGATGAAGACCGCTTACCGCGTGCCCGACAACGACTGTGCCTGTGTCGAACCCGGCGGCAAGCCGGACAAGACCCGGCCCATCAGCCGCCTCAACGTCCGTTCGTTCGTTACCAGCCACCGGGATGGCCAAGTGGTACCCGGCACAGGCAACATTGAACTCAAGGGGATCGCCTTCAGTGGCGGCGAAGGTGTCGCGCGGGTCCTGGTTTCCACCGACGACGGCGCGACCTGGCAGGAAGCCCGGTTGGGCGAGGACCTGGGCCGCTATTCGTTCCGCGAGTGGCGACTGGGCTCGAAGCTCGGAAAGGGCCGTCATCCGATCAAGGTGCGCGCGTACAGCCAGACCGGCGCAACGCAGCCGCTAGATCCGCTGTGGCAACCCGCCGGCTACATGCGCAACGTCGTCGAGACCCTGACCCTGGAGGTTGCATGATCCGCCCCGTCGCCACCCTGTTTGGGGCCGGTACGTTCGTCCTAAGCATCGCAACGGTCGCCCAGCCGGTGACTTTCGAGTCCCCGATCGGCGACACGCCGACAGAGCTTGCCGAACCCGACGCCGAGGTCGTGGTCAACAATTGCTCGAGCTGCCACTCGCTCGACTACATCGTCACCCAGCCGCGCGGCAAAGGGGCGCAGTTCTGGAAAGACTCGGTGACCAAGATGGTCAACGTCTACAAGGCTCCCCTGACGCCTGAGGACGCCGACGCGGTCGCCGCGGTCCTGGCCCGCAAGTTCGGGTAACAACCTCGATCCAGCATGAATAAAAAGAGCGGGGCTCCGTCGAAACGGAGCCCCGCCTAAGTACGAATCCGGCTGGGAGAGAGGATGCCTTGAGGAAACTCAGGCGGGCCGGATCCGGGGAAAGTCCTGACTTCAGCGTGCGATCACGGCTCCGTCGAACGGAACGCCCACGGCGCCGCCACCGAAGGGACCGTTGTTCTCGACGCAGATCCGTTCGTGATGTTCGTAGCGCGGCGTATCGCTTGCGATGTTCACCGGCTGGACGTCGTAGTGCCAGCCATCGGGCTCGTCGGCGTCGGTATAGCGGCGGTTGGGAATGGTCGCTGTCCAGGGCCGAGTGTAGACCGTGGGATCGGTGAACGTGGCGACGTAGTTGAAGCGCTTGCCTTCGGGATCGAAGACGTAGCGCTCCTCCACCGTGCCGTTCTCGCTCATGAAGTCGCCGTAGCGGCCGAACAGGGCCTTGCCGTTGTTGTTGCGCACGCTGACGACCAGGGTGTTGCCTTCCCAATGCCCACGGGAATCGCCGTTCCACAGCTTGATGCTGTCGGCGAGGGGCGGGCCGTCTTCGAGACGGATGATCCGCGTGCCGGAATCGAACAGCAGCACGACGTAGCCCGGATATTGCCGCAGCTCGTAGCCGTGCCACATGAACGATTTGGGTACGCCGGCCGGCGCGCAGCGGGCGAGCGGTTCTATGTATTCCGGCTTGGTCGGATTGGCGAAGTTACGCGCGAAGTCAGCCTGCAACGCCCGCGCTTCGGGCCGGTAGGGGATCTCACCATCTGCGGGGTCGGACACCCGGCTGGGTGCCCGTTGATCGCGCGGGAGCTTCGCCGTGCCAGAGGGCTCTCCGGGAGGCCCGGCCTGGGGATCGGTGAAGTTGCTGTGGTTCGAGATCGTGTTCGACCAGAAGCCTTGCACGTCGGGCTGACCATCGGCGAGCCGGGGGCCGGTCCACTCGCCTGAGGCGATCGGGACGACTTCCTTGCTCCAGCGGATCCCTGGTGCCGTTGGCTGGGGTGTCGTGGCGGCGGGCTGCTGGGCCAGCGCGATTTGCGGCAGGGTACCGACCGTCAGCAGGAGCGCGGCCGCGAGAGTTCGGCGAGCGATCATTGTCCGTCCTTATGGTGCGGGTAGTACTGCTCGTACTGAAGCGTGAAGCAGTAATCCTCGATGAGCTGGAAGTTGGCATCGCGCCGACGGTGCAGCAGCACGTCGATCGTCCACGGCTTGCTGTAGACCTTCGGGTCGTCGAGCGTGGCCGAATAGGCGATCGTGTCGGGATCGACGAAGCGCCAGCGCTCGACCACATGCAGTTCTTCGCTGTGGTAGTTGCCGGCCCGGTCGAGCCAGGTCTCCGGGTTGAAGTCGGCTACGTCGACGACGAGCGTGTCGCCTTCCCAGTGCCCGCGAGAATCGCCGAGCCAGAACTCCTGCTGCTTCTCCTCCGGGTGGTCCGATCCGTTGGTAACGATGGTGCGGACCTGATTCCCGAGCTGGTGGACCAGGGTCACGTCGTTGTCGCGCTGGAAGATCTGGAACGGCGCCGGGTAGTAAACCCCGCGCGGCACGCCGAGCACCCAGCACTTGAGCCGAGGATCTTCCTTGGCCCGCGCCTCGAAGTTGCGCGCCCGTTGTTCCTGGGCGCCCGGAAGGTAGGGGATTGCCCCGCCTTCCACCACGCCCGGCCCCGGCGGCGCATCGCGCCGTCCGGCATGCGGTTCGAGGTCGTAGTCCGCCTCGCTGAGAGTCTGCCAAATCCCCGAGAAGTCCGGCTTGCCGCTGGCCAGCCGAGGTATTGCGACGGGATCCTGCGCCTGGATCGGGCCGGCGGTCAGCGTGACGGTCGCCAGAGCAGCCGCGGCCAGCAGCCCGCGGCTGCTGCGTTTGAGGACTTGCAGCATCAGAACGACGGGGTCGGAGCGTCAGGCGCGCCGCCGGTCTTGATCTTGCGGCCATCCGGAAGAGCGAGCGCCCCGGCATAGCCGAAGGCGCCTCCGTTCTTGGCCCGGAAGCCCGCGATCTTGACCTTGGTGCCCACGGCCACGTCCGCGCGTGTCAGGCCGCTGGCCTTCAGCGAACTGGGCGTTCCGAACTCGAAGCCCCAGTTTGTGACCGAGCCGTCGCGATTCTTCACGTCGAGGTAGATCCAGCTGTGCGGATTGACCAACCGGACCTTGGTGACCGCGCCTTGGATGACGAGCGGCTTGGAAGAGTCGAACTCCGCGGCGAAAGCGTGGTGGGCCAGGCTGGGTATTGAAAACCCAGCTCCAACCGCAGCCAATGCAAAGCCCGCGAGGGATAAGTGCAAACGCGTTTTCATAGGGGTGCTCCTCAGAAGGTCGCTCGGACAACAGCGTTGATCGTGCGGCTGGGGCCGATGCCATCGTAGCCAACCGGTGCGTTGTTGCTGAAATCGTTGATGCTGGTCGTGTACTGGACGTCGAACAGGTTCTTGGCGGCAATGCCGATCTGGGTGCGGGCGCCGGCGATCTCGGTGATGATGCCGATGCCTGCGTCGGTCAGATGGTAGGAGTCCTGCCAGCCGTACGGTGAAAGCAGCTGCTCCAGGTTATGCTTCGTACGGTAGGTGTCGTTGGCATAGGCGTAGAACGACACGCCCGAAGAGCCGACTTCACGTTCGAAGTTGAAGCCGATGATGCCGACCCACTTGGGCGCACCGACGATCTGCTTGCCGGTGTTGTCGCAAGTCGGAATGGTCGTCGGGAAGGAGCGCGGGCAGGTGGCGTTGGCCCAGTCGGTGTAGACCGCGTCGTTGTAGGCTCCGCCGAAGTTGATCGTCAGCCCTTCGAACGGAGTCAGCGTGCCGTCGACCTCGATGCCCTGGGCGCGGATCCCGGGGATGTTGCCCAGGACCGAGCTGAACCCCGTCGAGGAGTTGGCATCGGCGATGCTGGTGACGGCCTGATAGTCGCGAACCTTGGTGTAGTAGAGGTTGGCGCTGACCCACAGGACGTTGTCGAAGAACTGGCCCTTCACGCCCAGCTCGAAGTCGGTGGTCTTTTCAGGAGCGACGTTGCGGCGGGTACCGTTGTTGTCGAACGCGACCGCTCCCGATTTGCCGCCGCCGCTGGCCGAAGCATAGAACAGCACGTCGTCGGTGATCTTGTAGCTCGGGTTGACCAGCCATGCGAAAGCGCCGGCGTCGATCGGATCGCCGAGGATGGTCGCGAACGGCGTCTGCAGCTGCGCTGCGCGGATCGCGTCGGCGGTGGCATTGCCAGTCGAGACGAGCGGTGTTCCGTCCTGGGTGCCGATCGTGCGCGTGGTCGTGCTGGTCTTCTGCTCGCGAGTGTAGCGAAGGCCCGCGGTCAGGCTGGCCCGGTCGGTGATCTCCCAGTTGGCCTGGGCGAATGCTGCCTGGCTGTTGGAGATCGGGTGCTGGTTGCTGATGCTCTGGGTGTTCTCGAGCGCATCCTGCAACAGCACCCAGCCGGCCGGGTTGTTCAGCGTGTTGTACTGTGCGTTGGTGGCGAAAAAGGCACCGGCGTCACGTCCGAAGCGGCTGCGACCGTTGGTGTCGGTCTCGATCCGCATCAGGTAGAGGCCGGCCTGGTAGTCGATCGTGTCGGTAATATCGCCAGTGAAGCGGAACTCCTGCGAGAACTGCTCGGTGTTCACCAGCGAACCGCTGCGGGAGATCGGGAAGCGGGTCTGCTCTTGGTCGTTTGTCGCGTCGAAGTGGAACCAGCGTCCAGCGGTGATCGACTTGATCTCGACCTCGCCGATGTCCCAGGTCGCGATCAGCGAGGCGCCGTAGTTGCGCGTGATCAGCGGCAGGGCTTCGTCGATGTCGATCGTGTCCCACGACCCGATGATCGGGGTGTAGGGCTGGAAGTAGTTGCGGGCGAGGCGGGTCGAGTAGGTGGTGGTGCGCACCGAGCCGTCGTTGAGCGTCGCCGGGTCGACCATGAACGGCTTGGTGTTGCTGCGCTCGTTGGTCTCTGCGCCATCGACGTTGAGGCGGAGCGAGAAGTTGTCGCTCGGCTCTAGCAGCAGCTGGAGGCGCCCACCCCAGCGGTTCTGTTCGTGCCAACGGCCCCCGACCGCAGGGTTGATGTTGAGGATGTCGCCGGCTTGGTTGTCGTAGAAGAACGAGGCACGGAACGCGAGCAGGTCTTCGACCAGCGCGTCGGAGAACGAGCCCCGCGCCTTGAAGGTGCTGCGGTCGAGGCCGCCTTCGACTTCCAGCGTGCCTTCAGGTGTGAACGAGGGCAGCTTGCTGGTGTACTTGATCACGCCGAGCGAGGTGTTCTTGCCCAGCAGTGTGCCCTGCGGACCGCGCAGGATCTCGACCTGGGAGAGGTCGGTGAAGTCCTGGTAGGTCATGCCCACGTGGTCGAGGAACACGTCATCGACGATCACGCCGACGGCGGCTTCCATGTTGTCGTTGCCGCTGGTCTTGCCGATGCCGCGCAGCGACACGCCGGTGCGGCGAGCGTTGGGCGTGGTGGCAGTCAGACCCGGCGCACGCTGGGTGATATCCGCGAGAGTAAAGACATGCTGCTGCTCGAGCGTTGCCGAGCTGATGACCGAGATCGGGATCGGCACGTCGACGAGCGACTCTTCGCGGTTGCGCGCGGTGACGATGATGATGTCGCCTTGCGAGGCTTCGCTGACGGTTGTGGCAGGGGCTTCGGCGCTAGCCGCCTCGGCGGTCTCCTCGGCAGCAAACGCCGCCTGCGGGAGAATCGCGGCGAGAGCGGCGGCGCTGGCCAGCCAGGACGCGCGAGCGAGAGGCCGGCGCGAGGCGCCGGACAGATGATTATTGTTTTTCATGATCTTATTATCTTTCTGGGCGGGATGAGAGCGGGGCCGAGGCTATTTGCCGGGCCGGTCGACGCCCTTGGTCAGCGTCTTGATGCGGTAGACCGAGCCACGCCCGACCACGTAGAGCTGCGAGTGATCGGCTCCCCCAAAGGCCAGGTTCTGCGGCTGCTTCGGCAGCGCGATGACGCCGAGTGCGGTTCCTTCGGGCGAGAAAACCTCGACCCCGGCGCTGGTCGCGACATAGACGCGGCCTGATGCGTCGACCGCGATGCCGTCCGCTCCGCTGGTGGGACCTTCGGGGGCGTTGCGGAACCCGGCGAGCTTGGCGAAGTCATGCCGACCGGCAAGGCTTCCGTCAGGCTGCACGTTGAAGGCGATCAGGTTCTCGCCCCAGGTGTTGGCGACGTAGAGGGTCTTCTCGTCCGGGCTCAGCGCGACGCCGTTGGGGCGGCGGATGTCGTCGGTGATCAGCTTCACCTGTCCGCGGGGATTGAGCCAGTAGAGGCCGGTCTTTGCCGGAACGGCGGGAGCAGGAGTCCCGGCCGCGAGCGGAGCGCCGGGATCCGAGAAGTAGATGTTGCCGGTCCGGGCGAGCGCCAGATCGTTGGGCCGGTTGAACGGCTTGCCCGAGTAGGCAGCCGCGAGGACGTTGCTCGCAGGCTGCAGTTGCGCGACGCCTGGCTTGGCGGTTTGGACGGCGAGTAGTTCACCCTTCGCACCGATCGCGAGCGAGTTCGCCCCGCCGGTCTTCTCGAGATAGGTCGATACCGAGTTGTCCGGCGCAATCCGGACGATGCGGTCTGCGCGGTTCTCGGTGAAGATGATCGAGCCGTCGGTCAGTGCGACCGGACCTTCGGTCCCGTCGAACCCTTCGCGTATAACCTCGACGCGGGTGCCCGCGGCAACGACGCCGTCGATGGCGGGGGTGGCAAACAGCTTGCCGTATAGCGTTCCGCCCTGGGCAGCGTAGTTTTCGACGCCCACGACGCCGGTGACCGTATAGCCCTGGGAGCGAAGGTAGTTCGCCGCCCTCTTGGCCCGCCCGGCGTGATTGGAGACGGTGACCACGCTCCGGTCACGCGGGATGTAGGGCAGGAAGCGGTCGAGTTCGGAGACCTGGATGTTGAGATAGACCGGCAGACCGCCGATGGCGGCGATTTCGTCTGCCCGGCGCAAGTCGATGAAGGTTACTTTGTCCGGCGCGGCCAGCAACTGATCAAGCTGTTCTCGGGTGAACTCGTTCTCAGTCTGAGCGGCTCCGGCAGTTGTTTGCGCCTGAGAGAGCGTCGGATAGGTAATGAGAGCTGTCGACCATGCCCCGATAGCGAAAAGCGTGAACGTTGTTCGCGCTGCTGTAAGGAACCATTTGCGCTTAAGTGATTTTTCTATCTTACGCATTATACCCTCATCTACGTTTGTGTGAGGGATATATTTGGCTTCTATGCGAGCGTGAACGAATGCATTGGCATGTTAATATGCCAAAACGGCATATAGACTTGGGCTGACCTCAGCTAAATCCGATCCAGCGGCCCGCGGCGGCAACCGATACCCAGGCCAAGGTCGAGGCGAAGGCGGGCAAGCGGTGCAAGCCGGGAGCGGGTTCGGTTCGCGAACGGGCCTCGGCCAGGGCCACGCCCAAGGCGACGAGCAACGCCCCGCCGACTGCGGCAAAGTAGATCGTCTGGGCAACCGCCACATCCTGGCGTGCAGCCGGCCAAAGCTCTGCGAATAAAAGCCCGCCGCCGACAATCACGGCGACGGCGATTACGTAGAGCCGGCGATAGTGCTGGGCGAATGCCGCAAACAAACCGAACCCGGCCAACGCCACGAGCAAGGCGCCCGCGCGGATGCCGCTGGTCGAGGCTAACAGCAGGATCGATCCGGCCCACAATGCCAAGGCCGCGACTGCAAGCGCTGTGGCTACGCCGCGGCGATCGGTCGGCTCCTGGCGGACCAGCCGGGAAACCGCGAGGCTGAACAGGATCGCCGCGACGAGCGCGACCATCTTCACGAAGAACGCGGCACTACCGAGCAGGCCGCCCGCAGTGGCAAGGGCCATGGCGATCCCGGTAAGGATCGTGCCGACAATGCCACCCCACAGCCAAGGCCGAGTGGCGCGCTCCACCTCGCGCGGGGAAGCGTTCTGCAGCGCGACCCCGAGAAGCCGCAGGTTAAGCGCGAAGACCGCCCCGCCGAGAACGGCGAGCGAAAGCAGGTGCAGCGTCTCGACCGCCGCGAAGATCCAGATCGTCTCGTTGACCTGCTTGATCAACGGGGTCCGCGACAGGGCAAGGACGGCCTCCGAAAATCCGGGGGTCAGGTGGTGGAAGCTGAAGCTCATACCGCCAGATCCTGCTCAGCATGGACCTGCGTCGTCTCGAACTCGGTGCACTGGGCAAGCTCGGCGATAACGCCTGTCGTCTGACCGCACTTGAACCAGTCATAGGCAGCGTAGCGACCCGTGATGATCACGGCGATCCACAGCACTATCGAAACGCCGGCCGACACCCTTGCCGTGGTGGGCGGGCGTTCGCTGGCATCCCATTTCTCCCGCCCTGCCTGCACGCGCCAATGGAAGATGAAGATGTTGAGCGCGGCGGCGACTAGGAACACCGCTTTCACGCGAAAGACTGGATTATGGTAATATTCCAGAGGGTTGGCGAAAAACAACGCGGAGCCGGTCAGCACCATGATCGCGAAGCCAGCGACGGTGTAGGGCAACACTGTATCCGCAACGGCCGACACCGGAACCTTGCGCAGGACCAGGCCAAGCAGGCGTAAGTCGACGAACAGGATCGTGCCAGCAAACAACATAAGCGTGAGGACGTGAGCGCCTTCGAGCAGCATCCACAGATGCTCCGAGCTCTGCAGCTGGGTGCTCCACGACGTGTCAGCCACGGTGCGTCCCGCCGAATCCACCTCGGCGCCTAGCTGGTACTGCAGGTACGCCATGGCTTCGGACAGGTGTAGAGACATCGAAACACGCCACCATGAGCGAGCCTTTCGGCCCGGGAAGGCACACGACTAATCGGTCATTGCCGCTCGCCGAACGAAGGGTTCGTCATATCCTTCGCACTGATGGTGCTTTGGCGGGGCCCCGCTAGCGGGCCGAGGTTACCTTGGTCGGCGTCCGGCCAACCTTTCGCGCGAGCAAGGCGGGGTCCCTGATCGTGATCCAACCCGCGCGCCATTGCAGGTCGTCTTCGCGGCGGATCACCTGGATCGTCCGGTTGAGATGGACCGGAGTAAGGCCAAGGGCGTCCGACAGCGTTTCCTGGGTCACCGGCAGCTGGAAGCGACCGTTCTGGGCAAGGCCGGCAAGGGCCAGGCGTTCTTCGATCTCCAGTACCAGGTCCAGCAGCCGCTCTCTCGCGCTCATGCGCCCAAGCCGGGTGATCTGCGCGAGGAGGTAGGCCTCTTCCAGGGCGTTGCTGACGCGGTAGGCGTGGTCGAGAGTCTCCGAAATCGACGCCGAGGGGGCGGGGCAGACGCCAAGCGAAGTGAGCGACATCAGCCCCGACACGGCGAGAGGCTCTGGATGATGGCAGATCCCGAACAGATCGCCGGGCAAGACGAAGCTGATCAACTGGCGCCTGCCGTCCGCGAGGAGGCGATAGCGAGCGCCAAGGCCGCTGACGACGAGCATCGCCTTGGCGATCTTTTGGCCTTCCTTGACCAGTTCCCGTCCTGCAGGTTCCAGAATTGTAGCGGCAATACTGCTCTCAAGCGCAGCGGAGGCCCGATCATCGAGCCGCCAAAGCGCGTCCAGCCTCCGCAGAGGCGCAAGCGATCCATTTCCTGTAGTGCGTAGCAGGACTGTCAACTCTCGGTTCCGTCGAGCAACATGCCCAACGCGAGGATAACGGCGTCCATCCGGAACGGTTTCGCCAGATGGGGCACGGCCTGGTAACCCTCGGGCAGCGACCAGCCGTCGTAGCCGGTCAGGAATAGGTAAGGAACGGCTCGCTGGGTCAAAAGGTCCGCGATCGGATAGGAATTCGCTCCCTGCAGGTTCACGTCCAGGAGTGCCGCGTCGAGCGTCCGTGCCGCCAGGTCCAGTCCGTGTAGGACACTGCCGGTCGGGCCAATCACCTCCGCTCCCTCGTCTTCGAGGACCTGGCGCAAGTCGGCGGCGATGAAGTGCTCGTCCTCGACCACCAGGATGCGTTTGCCCGAGAGTCTGTCTGCCATTGCTTGTCCCCCCAGAGGACGTTCACGAGGCCTCCTCTCGATCCAACGGCAAGAAGGTCCGGCCCCGAATTCCGCACCGCGGAACCCGGACTGTGTTTCAGCCAGAAAATGGCAGCACAGCGCCCCTTCGATCATGCCACGCCAGACCCATCACGCGGTTGAAAAGGCACTGCCAGAACCCCTTGTTCCGCCAGATAATATTGAGTTGGCAGGCTCCGCCATGATGCATGTTAAGAGACTGGCGAATTTGACGACGAGATCAGAATTGGTCGTTAGTCCGTAACATCCGCGCAACTCTCGCTCGGCTCAGGTGCGCCACTGGTCGATTGCGGCCTAACCTAAATCAAACTCGACGAACTTTCGCAGAGCGTTCGGGAACCCGGAGGCCCATTCCCGTTTTGTCGCCTGTGGGGCGTGTTTCGCGCTTCCAGCATTCTCGGCGGGGGGCACGTGAATAAGCAAACTCAACCTATGGAATTCTCGCGCAACCGGCGTGAACTCATTGTCGCTCTTCGCCGCTTCCGACGCGGCGATTTTTCCGTCCGGCTCCCTGAGGACGAAGGCGATCCCGACATCGAGATCGCGACGCTGTTCAACGAGGTCGTCTCGCTCACCCAGCAGATGACCGGTGAATTCGAGCGGGTTTCGCGGATCGTCGGCAAAGAGGGTAAGATCGGCCAGCGCGCCAAGGTGCACGGCGCGACCGGCGGCTGGGAGACCAAGCTGCGCGCGATCAACGAGCTGATCGACGACATGGCCCAGCCGACGATCGAAGTGGCCCGCGTGATCGGCGGCGTGGCAAAAGGCGACCTCTCGCAGACGATGGCGACCGAAGTCGACGGGCGCCCGCTCAAGGGCGAGTTCCTGCGGATCGGCAAAGTCGTCAACACCATGGTCGACCAGCTGGCGAACTTCACCTCCGAAGTGACGCGCGTGGCGCGCGAGGTCGGAACTGAGGGCAAGCTGGGCGGCCAGGCCAAGGTGCGCGGCGTCGCCGGCACCTGGAAGGACCTGACCGACAACGTCAACCTGATGGCGGCGAACCTGACCGGGCAGGTGCGTAACATCGCCGAGGTCACGACCGCCGTGGCGAGCGGCGACTTGTCCAAGAAGATCACTGTCGACGTGAAGGGCGAGATCCTCGAACTGAAGAACACCATCAATACGATGGTCGACCAGCTCAACGGCTTCGCCTCGGAAGTGACGCGCGTGGCGCGCGAGGTGGGTACCGAGGGCAAGCTGGGCGGGCAGGCGAAGGTGCCCGGAGTGGCCGGAACCTGGGCCGACCTGACCGAGAACGTCAACTCGATGGCGGCGAACCTGACGGGACAGGTGCGCAATATCGCTGAGGTGACGACCGCCGTGGCGAGCGGCGACTTGTCCAAGAAGATTACCGTCGACGTGAAGGGCGAAATTCTCGAACTGAAGAACACCATCAACACCATGGTGGACCAGCTCAACTCCTTCGCCTCGGAAGTGACGCGCGTGGCGCGCGAAGTCGGCACCGAGGGCAACCTGGGCGGCCAGGCCAAGGTGCCGGGTGTCGCGGGTACCTGGAAGGACCTCACGGACAACGTGAACCTGATGGCCGACAACCTCACCGGCCAGGTGCGCAACATCGCCGAGGTCACGACGGCAGTTGCGCGCGGGGACTTGTCGAAGAAGATTACCGTCGAAGTGCGGGGCGAAATCCTCGAGCTCAAGGACACCATCAACACGATGGTCGACCAGCTCAACTCGTTTGCGTCGGAAGTGACGCGCGTGGCGCGCGAGGTCGGCTCGGAAGGCAAGCTGGGCGGCCAGGCGCAAGTGGAGGGCGTGGGCGGTACCTGGAAGGACCTGACCGACAATGTGAACGCCATGGCCGGCAACCTGACGGGCCAGGTGCGTAACATCGCCGAAGTGACCACGGCCGTGGCGCGGGGCGACTTGTCGAAGAAGATCACCGTCGACGTGAAGGGCGAAATTCTCGAGCTCAAGAACACCATCAACACCATGGTGGACCAGCTGAACTCGTTCGCATCTGAAGTGACCCGCGTTGCGCGCGAAGTGGGCACCGAAGGCCGGCTGGGTGGCCAGGCGCAAGTGGAAGGCGTTGGCGGTACCTGGAAGGACCTCACGGACAACGTGAACGCCATGGCCGGCAACTTGACCGGACAGGTGCGTAACATCGCCGAGGTGACGACCGCCGTGGCGCTGGGCGACCTTTCCAAGAAGATCACCGTCGACGTGAAGGGCGAGATTCTCGAGCTGAAGAACACCATCAACACGATGGTCGATCAGCTGAACTCATTCGCATCGGAAGTGACGCGTGTCGCGCGTGAAGTCGGCACCGAGGGTAAGCTCGGCGGCCAGGCGCAAGTGCCCGGCGTCGGTGGCACCTGGAAGGATCTGACCGACAACGTCAACGCCATGGCGGCGAACCTCACCGGCCAGGTGCGTAACATCGCCGAGGTTACGACGGCGGTGGCGCTGGGCGACTTGTCGAAGAAGATCACCGTCGACGTGAAGGGTGAAATTCTCGAGCTCAAGAACACGATCAACACCATGGTGGACCAGCTCAACTCGTTCGCCTCCGAGGTGACCCGCGTGGCGCGCGAAGTGGGTACAGAGGGCAAGCTTGGTGGCCAGGCGCACGTGCGAGGCGTGGCCGGTACCTGGGCCGACCTTACCGACAATGTGAACCTCATGGCCGACAACCTGACCGGCCAGGTCCGCAACATCGCCGAGGTGACCACCGCCGTGGCCAAGGGCGACCTCTCCAAGAAGATCACGGTCGACGTGAAGGGCGAGATTCTCGAGCTGAAGAACACCATCAACACGATGGTCGACCAGCTCAACTCCTTCGCTTCGGAAGTGACCCGCGTGGCGCGCGAAGTGGGTTCGGAAGGCAAGCTCGGCGGCCAGGCTCAGGTGCCCGGCGTCGGCGGCACCTGGAAGGACCTCACGGATAACGTGAACTTCATGGCGACCAACCTGACCAACCAGGTCCGCGGCATCGCCGACGTCGTGACCGCGGTTGCCCAGGGCAACCTCAAGCGCAAGCTGACCTTTGACGCGAAGGGCGAAATCGCCGCGCTCGCCGAAACCATCAACGGCATGATCGAGACGCTCTCCACCTTCGGCGACCAGGTCACCAACATGGCCCGTGAAGTCGGCGTGGAAGGCCGGCTCGGCGGCCAGGCCCGCGTGCCTGGTGCGGCCGGCCTGTGGCGCGACCTGACCGACAACGTGAACCAGCTGGCAGCTAACTTGACCAACCAGGTGCGCTCGATCGCCGAAGTGGCGACCGCGGTGACAAAGGGCGACCTTACCCGATCGATTTCGGTCGAGGCCTCGGGCGAAATGGCTGCGCTCAAGGACAACATCAACGAGATGATCGGCAACCTCAAGGACCAGACCTTGAAGAACGCCGAGCAGGACTGGCTCAAGACCAACCTCGCGCGCTTCAGCCGCATGCTGCAGGGCGAACGCGACCTGACGACCATCTCCAGCCTGATCATGAGCGAGCTAGCCCCGTTGGTGAATGCCCAGTACGGCGTGTTCTACGTCGCCAACGAGAACGAAGGCGGGCCGACACTCGACCTCGTCGCGACTTATGGCGCCGACCGCCGCGACGAGCTCAAGAAGTCGTTCGAACTGCGCGAAGGCCTGATCGGACAGGCGGCGGCAGATAAACGGCCGATGCGGCTCAACAAGGTCCCCGGAGACTTCATCAAGATCGGCTCGGGTCTTGGCGCTTCTGCTCCGGCCAACATCAACATCCTCCCCGCGCTGTTCGAGGACGAGGTGAAGGCGGTGATCGAACTCGCCTCGTTCGAGGAGTTCAACGAGACCCACCACACCTTCCTCAACCAGCTGATGGAAACCGTCGGCATCGTGCTCAACACGATCGCGGCGACCATGCGCACGGAGGAGCTGCTCAAGGAATCGCAGCTTCTGACGCAGGAGCTGCAGTCGCGGCAGACCGAACTCACGCGCAAGCAGGAGGAACTGCACGCCACCAACGAGGAGCTTCAGGAAAAGGCCCAGCTGCTCGAAAACGAGAAGCGTCAGGTCGAAGCCAAGAACTTCGAAATCGAAATGGCTCGCCGCGCGGTCGAGGAGAAGGCCGAGCAGCTGGCGCTGACCTCGAAGTACAAGTCGGAATTCCTGGCCAACATGAGCCACGAACTGCGCACGCCGCTCAACTCGCTGCTGATCCTTTCGAAGATGCTGGCCGACAACCAGCAGGGCAACCTGAACGAAAAGCAGACCGAGTTCGCCCGCACGATTCACTCGGCCGGCACCGACCTGCTAACCCTGATCAACGACATCCTCGACTTGTCGAAGGTGGAGTCCGGCACCGTCGCGATCGAGATCGGCGACCTGTCGCTGGCTCGCCTGCGCCAGCACCTCGAACGCACGTTCCGGCAGCTTGCGTCGGAGAAGCAGCTCGAATTCGAGGTCGAGTTCGCCGAGGATCTGCCCGCGACCATCCGGACCGACGAGCAGCGCTTGCAGCAGATCGCGCTCAACATGCTCTCAAACGCGTTCAAGTTCACCTCAGCCGGCCGGGTCACCCTGTCGGTGCGCCGGGCCCGTGAGGGGTGGAACCGGACGCATCCGATCCTGGGCGATGTCGAGGAGGCGATCGAGATCGCCGTCAGCGACACCGGCATCGGCATTCCCGAAGACAAGCAGAAGCTGATCTTCGAGGCTTTCCAGCAGGCCGACGGTACTACCAGCCGCAAGTACGGCGGCACTGGTCTGGGGCTCTCGATCAGCCGCGAGATCGCCAGCCTTCTCGGCGGCGAGATCCAGGTTCGCTCGACTGTCGGGAAGGGATCGACGTTCACGCTCTATGTCCCGCTGAGATCGCCGGGCATCGCACCGGCGCTGGCCTTGCCAACCCTCGGGTCGGTCGAAGACGATGGCTCGATCGTGGGGCGTGAAGCGATTGCCGACGATCGAGACGAGCTCCAGGGCCAGCCGTTCGTCTTGATCGTCGAGGACGATCCGACATTCGCCCGCGTGCTGCTCGACATTGCCCACGAAGGTCAACTCAAGGCGGTGGTCTCCACAGCAGGGTCGGGTACGCTCGCGATGGTGCGCAAAATGCGGCCGAGCGCGATCACGCTCGATCTCGGCTTGAGCGACATCGACGGCTTCGTCCTGCTCGATCTGCTGCGGCACGATCCGGACTCCAGCGACATCCCGGTCCATGTCATTTCGGGCGCCGACCAGGCGACGCATGCGCTCAATCTGGGCGCCGCGACAGTGATCCAGAAGCCGGCCGAGCGCGCTGAACTTCTCGGTCTGTTCGGCTCAATCGCCCAGTCGTTCGAAGGCGGCCCGAAGCGTCGCCGTACCAAGCGCCAGCAAGAGGAAGCATCAAAGCAGCAAGAGGGCGCCGCGCTGTCTGGGAAGCGCCTGCTGATCGTCGATGACGACATCCGCAACATCTACTCGCTGGCAAGCGTGCTCGAAGCTCAAGGGGCCGAAGTTCTCTACGCGGAGCGCGGCCAGGAAGGCATCGCGCTGCTCGAAGCCAACCCCGACATCGACGTCGCGTTGATCGACATCATGATGCCGGAGATGGACGGCTACGAGACCATGCGGCGCATCCGGTCCAATCCGGTCCTGGCGGGTATTCCGCTGATCTCGGTGACCGCCAAGGCGATGAAGGGCGACCGGCAGAAGTGCCTTGATGCCGGCGCCTCGGACTACATTTCCAAGCCGGTCGATATCGACCTCCTGCTTGCCCTGCTGCGCGTGTGGATCGGGCGCGCGGAGGCCGGCACCGCCACGCATACGCCACTCGTCATCGAGGACGCTGCGTGAGGAAAGCGGTCTCGAAGCCTAAGCACACCGGCCAGGCCTCGCCGGATCTGATGCCGCGTGCGCGCATCCTGCTGGTGGATGACGATGAGCGCAATCTGCTGGCGCTGTCCGAGGTTCTCGAACCGATCGCAGACGTGGTCACCGCGCCTTCGGGACGGCTTGCCTTGCGGGAGCTGTTGAGGGACGACTTCGCTGTCATCCTGCTCGACGTCTTCATGCCAGAAATGGACGGTTACGAGACCGCGTCGCTGATCCGCAACCGGCCGCAGACTTCCCGCATTCCGATCATCTTCCTGTCGGCGGTCAACAAGGAGACCGAGCACCTGATGCGCGGTTACGCGATGGGGGCGGTCGACTACGTCTTCAAACCGGTCGATCCGATCGTGTTGAAGGCGAAAGTGACAGTGTTCGTCGACCTGTTCCAACTGCGGCAACAAGTCGCGACGCGTGCTCAGGCCGAGCAGGAACTGCGTGACGCCACCTTGCGGGCGGAGGCTGAGAGGCTGGTCTACGAGCGCGAGCTCCAGCAGACCCGGCTGCAGCAGGCCGCCATACTCGAGGCGTTGCCGCTGGCGGTCTATGAGGCCAGCATCGGCGATGACGGCGAGCCCGTTCGCCGTTTCGTCGGCGGCGACATTGCCAAGTTTGCCGGCGTGGATGCCGACGCCCTGCTTGCCGGCGACCTGCGCTGGGACGATCATATAACGGATGACGACAAGGCCGAGCCGGACGAGGGTTTGTCCGCCTCGCAGTATCGCTGGTCCCGCAGCGATGGTTCGGTGATCCATGTCATCGACCAGCGTGTTCGGGCGGGCGGAGGCGATGGCGGCTGGGTCGGAACGCTGATCGACGTGAGCGCCCAGCGAGAGCTGGAGCAACAACTCGTCCAGTCGCGCAAGACCGAAGCACTGGGCCAGCTGACGGGCGGGGTCGCGCACGACTTCAACAACTTGCTGGCCGCGGTGCTAGGTGGCCTGCGCCTGATCGAGGGCCGCGTCGAACTGGGCGTTCGCGAACAGCGAATATTTGAACACATGCGCCACGCAGCGGAGAACGGCGTCGAGCTCGTTCGCCGACTGATGGCCTTCGCGCGCAAGCAGGAACTCTCTCCGGTCGCGATCGAGCCCGCGAAGCTGTGCGATACCGTGTCGGGTCTGGTCGACCATGCGCTCGGCGAGGCGCTGTCAGTCGAATGGGACGTGAAACCCGATGATCTCCGCCTTTTCGCGGACGAAGCCCAGCTCGAGCTCGCCCTGGTCAACCTGCTGATCAACGCCCGCGACGCCATGACCAACGGGGGCAAGATCAGTGTCGAGATCGAGGAAGTCGCTCGGCCGGACGATCTGCGGGCGCGAGACGGCGCACCCCATTGGCTCAGGATCAGCGTTTGCGATCAAGGCTCAGGCATTGCGCCCGAACTGATCGAGCGGGTGACCGAGCCGTTCTTCACGACCAAGGGGCCGGGGCAGGGTACCGGCCTCGGCCTATCGATGGTCGCTGGGTTCGTCGAACAATCGGGAGGGTTTTTCCGCATCGTCAGCGAGCCCGGGCGCGGCACGCAGGTGCAAATGACTTTCCCCGCGACGAAGGCGAATACGCGCAACCAGGCCACGGCGGTCGCTGTCGACGAGCGGACCAGCCTCGTCGGCTCGGTGCTGGTGGTGGATGACGATGACGGGGTGCGCATGGTCGTGTCCGAGCAACTGCGCGATCTCGGCCTGGACGTGTCCGAAGCCGAGAATGCCGAACGTGCGCTGGCCCTGCTCCAGAACGGCGAGTCTGCCGAGTTCCTGCTGACGGATTTCTCCATGCCGGGAATGGATGGACTGAGCCTGATCATGGCGGTCCGCGGCCGCTGGCCGCAGATGCGCGGTGCGATCATGACCGGCAATCCCAAGGGCAAGCTCGTATCCTGCGATCCGCAGATCCCGGTGATTCACAAACCGATCGACATGAGCGAGCTCAAGCGATTGCTCGCGGCTGCCTGAGGGTGGCGCCCCGAGGTCAAACAGGGGCCTGAAAAAAGTACTTTCCTACAGACCCTCATTTAGGGTTTATCCTGCTGGATGACACAGCCTGGAAAGTCCGTTCGCCAAGATCCCGCACATCTGGGGAGAATCGCTCCGCGGTGCCGTTGCGGTGCGGGTTGGAAAGATCCTGGCTGACGACTTCGCGCACCTTGCCGGTCACGGCTCGATCGCGATAGAAGCCTATAATTGAACATATAATTCAAGGTGATAAAATGCCGACAACGACTGCAGCAAACATCAACCGGCCCATCGATCCGCTCGATCTGCAGAGCTATCCTTTGGCCTGGAAGGTTGTGGCGGTGCTCATCGGCACGCTGTTTCTCGCACTCTCATCCTATATCGCGGTGCCGCTGTGGCCGGTTCCAGTGACGATGCAGACGTTCGCGGTCACGCTCGTCGGCGCGGTCTATGGCTGGCGCCTGGGGGGTATCACGATCACGGCGTGGCTTCTGCAGGGCGCGCTTGGCTTGCCGGTCCTGGCGGGCGGCGCCGCAGGGGTCCTCAAGTTCGTGGGTCCGACGGCCGGCTATCTGTTCGCCTTTCCGCTCGCCGGCATGCTCGTAGGCTGGCTTGTCGGCCGGGGCTGGAATGGTCATCGCGTCAAGCTGGCGTTCCTCGCTATGCTGGCGGGTAATGCGCTTTGCCTCGTTCTGGGCGCGGCGTGGCTCGCGGTTCTGATCGGCGCCGAACAGGCGGTCATGGCCGGCGTGGTCCCGTTCCTTCTCGGGACCGTCCTCAAGTCGGCTCTCGGCGCAGCGACACTCAACGTCATGGTGCAAGGAGCGAAGCGCATCGCGCAATGACGGTGCGGTTACGCGCTCATCACCTGCTCTGCATTCTCACTTATGTGGGACGGGGATACAGCCCTGCTTTCACGGTCAACATGACCGCGATTGCGGGGCAAATCTCCGGCGGAGAAGAGATCGAGGTGGTTGAGGGGCCGGACGACATCTGCGCCCCACTTCTGGGCGACGGGGAGGCGCACTGCCACCGGCCCGGGGTCACCGGCAGGGACGTCAGGGCTTCAGAAGACGTGGGACGGATACTGCAACGGCCAGTACGTCCAGGATCGCGGTTCAAGCTGGAGCCACACCACCTGATCCGATTACGGGCCTCCTTCGCCGATAATCAGGTTCGATCAGCCTGCGGTGGCTGCGAATGGAATGAGCTTTGCAACTCCATTTCCGCAAATGGCTTTGCCGACACGATACTTTGACGCGGGTGGGGCTTGCTCACTCTTTCGCGAACGGGTTCTTCGGACTGCGCATGGTAAGCCGCACTGGTACGGCGCCGAAGCCCAGTTCCTTGCGGATGGAGTTGACCAGGTAGCGTTCGTAGCTCGCCGGGAGGTCGTCCAGCCGGGTGCCGAACACCACGAAGCTTGGCGGACGAGTCTTGATCTGGGTGATGTAGCGCAGCTTGATCCGGCGACCACCGGGGGCGGGCGGCGGATTGGTGTCCATCGCATGGTCGAACCAGCGATTGAGTGCGGCAGTCGGCACGCGGCGGCTCCACTGTGCGCGCAAGTCGAATGCGGCGGCGAGCATCTGGTCGAGCCCCTTGCCGGTCATCGCCGAGACGGCCAGCAGCGGCACGCCCTTGAGCTGGGCCAAGCCCTCATCGAGTGCGGCGCGGATGCCGTTGAACAAGCCGCTGGCGTTCTCGGCCACGTCCCACTTGTTGATCGCCAGCATCAGCCCGCGGCCTTCCTCGAGCACGAGGTTGGCGATCTTGAGGTCCTGCACTTCGAGGCCGCGCGTGGCATCGAGCAGCAGTACGACGATTTCGGCATAGTCGACCGCGCGGCGAGCGTCGGCAACGGCGAGCTTTTCGAGCTTGTCGTCGACTTTGGCCTTCTTGCGCATCCCCGCGGTGTCGACCAGCTTGATCGGGCGAACTTTGCCGTCGCGCGGATCGGTCCAGTGCCAGTCGACCGCGATCGAGTCGCGAGTGATCCCGGCTTCGGGGCCGGTCAGCAACCGGTCCTCGCCCAGCAGGCGGTTGATCAGGGTGGACTTGCCCGCGTTAGGGCGGCCGACGATGGCTAGGTGGAGCGGAGCGTCCGGGTCGGGCTCGCCCTCTTCATCCAAGCTCTCGTCCTCGAACTCATCTTCGACCGGTTGCTTGTCGACGATCAACGGCAGCAGGGCTTGATAGAGGTCGGCGATGCCTTCGCCATGTTCAGCGGAGACCGGCACGGGTTCGCCCAGGCCGAGCGAATAGCTTTCCAGGATACCCGATTGCCCGGAATTGCCTTCCGCCTTGTTGGCGATCAGCACGACCGGCACTTCCTGCTCGCGCAGCCAGCGGGCGATTTCCTCATCGAGCGGGGTCAGCCCGGCGCGGGAGTCGATCACGAACAGCGCGGCGTCGGCGCCCTTGAGCGAGACTTCGGTCTGCGCGCGCATGCGGCCGGGCAGGGTATCGGGCTCTTCATCCTCCCAGCCGGCGGTGTCGACCGCCTGAAACTCGAGCCCGAGCAATCCTGCCTCGCCGAAGCGGCGATCTCGGGTGACGCCCGGTTGGTCGTCGACCAGCGCCAGCTTCTTGCCGACAAGCCGGTTGAACAGCGTCGACTTGCCGACGTTGGGCCGACCAATGATGACAACCTGGGGGAGGGGGGCTTTGGCCATAGGGTGCAGGTGGCTGCTGTCGCGCCGCTTGGCAAGCGAAAGCGAAAACAGAACCTCCCCGAGACAAGCTCGGGGAGGATATTGGTGTTTACCAGCTTCCGGTGTTCTCCATGCTCGCCCACGGCTCCTGCGGCTCCAGATGGCCGTCCTGCAGCAGTTCGATCGAGATCCCGTCAGGCGTCCGGACGAACGCCATGTGCCCGTCCCGCGGAGGACGGTTGATCGTGACGCCGGCGTCCATAAGGCGCTGGCAAGTCGCGTAGATGTCGTCGACCCGATAGGCGAGGTGGCCGAAGTTGCGGCCGCCGGTGTAGTCCTCAGCCGGGCTGCCGTCCTCGGGCGGCCAATTATAGGTGAGTTCGACTTCGGCGACATCCTTCTGGCCGGGGCCGGCGAGGAAGATCAGCGTGAAGCGACCCTTCTCGCTCTCCATACGGCGGGTTTCCTCGAGGCCGAGCAGCTTGAAGAAGTCGACAGTCGCATCGGGATCGCTGACGCGGATCATGCTGTGAAGATACTTGGTCATCGGGGAACAAACTCCATTCGTCTACGTTAAAGCACGGTTCATCGCCGATAGAACACAAGCAACTCGGGTTGCGTGTCCGTTCAGGGAGCACCGTTCATGTCCGACGATAGCCAAGTGGAACCCCCCTCCGCCACCGGTTTCTGGCACAACCCGCTCACGAAAACCGCACTCGCTGCCTCAGGCATACTCGCCGTTGGGCTTATCGTCGGCGGATACCTGCTCGGTGATGGGCTGACGCGGGCGCGAGAGGCAGACCGTTCGGTCACCGTGCGCGGCTTGGCGGAACGCGACGTCATGGCCGACCTGGCGACCTGGACGATCGCCTACTCATCCTCTGCCGGAGACATGGCTACTGCCCAGGCGAGCGTCGACCGCGACACGGCGGCGATCCAGGCGTTCTTCAAGGAACTCGGCTTTCCCGACGACGCGTTGCAGCCGACCGGCGTCAACGTCTCGAGCTTCACCCAGGACGGCCTGACCAGCTTCACCGTCCGCCAGCGGATGACTTTGCGCACGACAGACATCGCTCGGGCCCAGCGGGCTGTGCGGCGCCAGTTCGATCTCGTGCGCCGCGGCGTGCTGCTGGAGGAGGGATCGGGCATGGCCTACACCTTCACCAAGCTCAACGACATCAAGCCGGAAATGGTGGCCGCGGCGACTAAGGATGCGCGTTCGTCCGCCGAACAGTTCGCCAAGGACAGCGCAACCGGTGTGGGTGGGATCAAGCAGGCTACGCAGGGTTACTTTGAGATCACCGGCCGCGATGGTGATGGCGGCGGCTGGGGTGTGGCTGACACACCCTACAAACGGGTGCGCGTGGTCACCACGGTCGACTTCTATCTGCGGTAAACCAATGAAAAGGCCCGCGCCGTTGCCGGCGCGGGCCTTCACGTGACGATATCGTCGAGTTGCTTAGAAGGCGTAGCCCAGCGAGGCGACGACCGTGTCGTCGGTAACGCCGTCGATGGAGCCGTTGATCTGCGAACCTTCAACACCGACGTAGCTCAGGCCGAGGCTGAGGCCGCCGAGAACGGTTGCCGAAGCGCCGACCGACCAGTCCCAGGCCTTGCCGTTGTCGGTCAAGGTCAGGAAACCGTCGGTGTAGCCGACGTGCGCCGAGAACGAGATCGGCGTTTCCGGGATTCCGACACCGGCGTCAGCCGACAGGTAGAGGTTGTCGCCGCCACCGAGCGAATCCTGGTCCGGCGAGTAGTACAGGCCGAAAGTCAGCCCGACCGGGCCGAGAGTCGGCTTGAGCTTGCCGTAGAATTCCCACACGTCCGACGGACCAGCGCCCGCGTCCTTGGAGGGATAGGCGTAGTAGGTGACGCCAACGTCAGCCGCGAGGCCGTCGGTGACTTCACCGGTCCAGCCGCCGAAAACGTCGAGTTCGACTTCGCCGTAAACCGGGCTGTCCTCAAGCGAGGAAGCCCAGGTGCCGACGTAGAAGCCGGGCGTGGTGTTCAGGGTGAGACCACCCTGGATTGCGATGTCGCCGCCCGACAGGCCGACGCCGCGGAAGCGGTAATCGGTCACCAGAGTGGTGCTGCCGGTGACAGTGACGAGGGGCGTTTTCTCCGCCGGTGCATCCTGCGCAAAGGCCGGGGTGGCGGCGAGCGCGGTACCAACGAGGAGAGTAGCAGCCGTGAGGCTGCGGACGGACGTAAGCATGGGCAGTTCCCTTATTGCTTGGGTGAAAAACTGTTGCCTCGTCCCACCTGCACATCCGCGCCGCTTTCTTTTGTTGCGAAGCGATTCCGCGAATGCGCAATAATCCTGCCTCGACGTGTTGCAGCGCACAAGGGAATTGCGCATAGGTCATAGCTATCCGCAACGCTGTGTGGTTTTTCCGTCACATTCAGCCTGCTGACAGGTTGGATTTGCGCAACAGGCTTGTTTCCGACGCCAAGTAGGTTTTGAGCGAACTTAGATGTTGCAAGCACTCCGACGAATGTTCGAACGCGGCGGTGAAGACCGTCACGAAGCGGCAATACCGCCCGGCGAGCGCGTCTATGCTGTGGGCGATATTCATGGCCGGCTCGATCTGTTTGAAGCGCTGGTCGAGGCGATCGAGGCTGACGATGCGGCGGCCGGTCCTGCGAACACGACGGTCATCCTTCTAGGCGACCTGGTCGACCGTGGCGCCGACAGTGCCGGCGTGATCGCCCTGGCGCGCTCATGGCAGGTGCAGCGCAAGGTGCGCATCCTTCTGGGCAATCACGAAGAGATGTTTCTGCGCAGCTTCAGCGATATCGAGACCTTTCGGCACTTCCTGCGCCATGGTGGACGTGAAACAGTGCTCAGCTTCGGCGTCGACAAGGAGCGGTTCCTGCCCGCAAGCCTGGAAGAAGCCCAGGCGCTGATGTCCGAGGCCGTTCCGGCGGAAGATATCGCTTATCTCCAAAGCTTCGAGGACATGATCGCGATCGGCGATTACTTGTTCGTCCACGCCGGAATCGACCCGCGCGTGCCGATTGGTCAACAGCGGACGAAAGACCTGCGCTGGATCCGGGAGCCCTTCCTGTCGCATGCCGACTCGCATGGGCCGGTGGTCGTTCACGGCCACACGATTTCGGAGATGCCCGAGGACTGCGGCAACCGCATCGGAATCGACACTGGCGCCTTCATGAGCGGGCGCCTGACCGCGCTGGTGCTCGAAGGGACGTCGCGCCGATATATCGAGGCGGTCGAATCCGAGGCGGGATCAATTTCCACCGCCGCGCTCGCCGCCTAAACTGAGCACCATTCCCCTCTCCCACGGGGAGAGGCCTAAGTTAAGTGCCAGGAGGCCTGTAAGCCGGGTTCTGTCCCGCGCGCGGTATCCCCTAGGGGACCGGCCACGTGGGGGCAGCCATTCATCTTGGCGACGGATTGCTCCGCCACTCTAGCAACCAACCCGGGTCTCTCGGGGCGAAACTCCCCTGCCTAAAAGGCTCGAGACCCCTATGCGGTCTTGCTCCGGGTGGGGTTTGCCATGCGGCTTCCGTTGCCGGTCGCCCGGTGCGCTCTTGCCGCACCCTTTCACCCTTGCCTGTGCCCCCAAACCTGCAAGCAGGAGCGCGGGCCATCGGCGGTATACTCTCTGTGGCACTTTCCCTGAGCTCGGAAGCGAACCTCCTCACCCGGCGGGCGTTACCCGCCACCCTTGTTTCGTGGAGCCCGGACTTTCCTCGGCGAAACTTACGCTCCGACGCGGCTGCCCAGCCTCCTGGCGGGGCCTACCTAGACAATCCGCGGTCGCGATCCAAGAGAAGTTGGAACAGTATCGCCCGAACCTCTCCGTCGATCTCCCCGTCAATCCGCTCCGGCCGCCAGCGCCGCTGGAACGCTTCCACGGTCTTGCGGCCCTCGGTGATGTCGTAGCCGAAGCGTTCAAGCGCGAGGTAGAACGAACCGTCGTTGGGGAAGGGATCGCCCAGTTCGAGCTTTTCCGGGCGTGGCAGGCACAAGTGGTATTCGGCCAGCCTGTCCCATGGGAACAGTTCGCCGGGGTCGGTTTTACGAGCCGGCGCAACGTCGGAGTGGGCGACCACGTTGGCCCGCGGAATCTTGTATTGCTGCACGATGCGATGAACCAGCGGCACAAGCGCTTCGATCTGCTCCTCGGCGAACTCGCGATATCCCAACTCGTGTCCCGGATGCTGGAGCTCGATGCCGATGCTCGCCGAGTTCACGTCGCGGATGCCACGCCAATAGCTCGCGCCCGCGTGCCAGGCGCGCTTGCTCTCCGGTACCAGCCGGACAACCTCGCCGTCTTCTCCGATCAGGTAATGCGCGCTGACTTTGGCATCGGGATCGGTCAACCGGGCGATGGAGGCCTCGGCGGACTCCATCTCGGTATAGTGGATCACCACCATCGAAATCGGCAGCGCCCGCTCTTCCCAATTGGGGGACAGCTGGTCCCGGTGAACAAGCTCGTCCATCAGCGGATCCGGCCTATCTGCCTGTCGGCTTCAGGCCAGGGTGCCGGGGAGCACGGCTCCCATCACCAGGGCCTCGCCACTCAGGGCATATTGCACGCCGCCGCCCCGTTCTTCCGCGAGCAGGCGGATCATATGGGCCGGCGCGGTACGTCCGGACAGCTCGTTTTCAGGCAGCGATCCGTCGAGTGCCTTGCCGATGCTGGCGTCGAACGCGACGCGCGGACCGGTCGCGCGAACCGCGATCTCGGTCGTGCCTTCGCGCTGCTCCGCGCCAATGGACAGCGTGCCGCCGCGTACCAACGCATCGATCGCGATGGCCGAGAGGTTGAGCAGAATCTTCACCGCCGGCTTGGGCAGGGTTAGGTCGGTCACGGCCCAGTCCAGCTGGAGCCGCTCGTTACCCGACACCAGACCGCTGATCAGGCTGCGCGGCTCTTCCGTAGGCACGGCCTCGCCGAAGCCACCGGCCGCGCCATAGGCCAGGCGAAAGAACTTGAGCTTGTCGGCGCTAATCTTCGCGCTTTGTTCGAGCAGCTCGAAGCAGCGCTTGCGCATTTCGGGGTCTTTCTCGTCAGAGAGAAGTTCAAGCCCGTTGCTGAGGGCGCCGACCGGACTAAGCAGGTCGTGACACAGGCGAGAGCAGAGCAGGGCCGCAAGATCGGTTGAGGAAGTCATCGCGAAGCGACTTAGCGATCATTAACCGTATAGGAAAGCCGCATGAATCCGGACTCCAGGTCACGCCAAAAACTGACCTCCTGCCCGGCGACGATCGCCCAGACCCGCCCGTCTCCGCTGGCGAGGGCGCGATCGGTCGCGGACGGCGCGGCTTCGCCGTTGGGGTGGGAGTGGAAATAGCCACACAATTGCGGCCCGCCGGATCGCGCCGAACGGTGGGCATCGACCAGGGCCTGCGGGTCGATCTCGAAAAAGCGATGACGGTCGGTCGCGACGTTGGCAGCCGGCAAGGCCGTTTCAATCAGGGTGTCATCCCCCAGCAGAAGCCCGCAGCATTCTTCCGGGGCCGCCGATGAAGCCTGCGCTCGCATGGCCTCTAGGGCCGATTTGCGAATTCGCAGTTCGGCCAATGCGGTGTCCCTTGCGCTCCAGTCTGCCATTCCCATCTTCATAACATGGGGGAGGGTAGAGTCATCACTGGCGTCCTCGAGGGCGGGCAGCGGCTGGACAAGGCGCTGGCCGAAGCGAGTGGCCTGTCGCGTGAGCGGGTCAAGGCATTGATTGCCGACGGCAAGGTCACAGTGGCCGGTTCGCTTGCCGCTCAGCCTTCCGCCAAGGCCGCCGCGGCGTCGGCGTTCTCTATCGAACTTCCACCACCAGTCGAAGCCGCCGCTGCGGCCCAGGAGATCCCGCTCGTCGTCGTTTACGAGGATGAGCACCTGATCGTGGTCGACAAACCGGCTGGGATGGTCGTCCACCCGGCGGCGGGGAATGCGGACGGAACGCTGGTAAACGCCCTACTGCACCATTGTGCGGGACAGCTTTCAGGTATCGGCGGCGTCGCGCGCCCCGGTATCGTGCATCGGATCGACAAGGACACCTCGGGCTTGCTGGTCGTGGCCAAGTCCGACGTCGCGCACGAAGGGCTGGCCAAGCAGTTCGCCGACCATTCGCTCGAACGCGCCTATCTCGCGTTGTGCAACGGGCATCCGATGCCGCCGTCAGGCACGGTCAACGAACGCGTCGGCCGATCGGACGCGAACCGCAAGAAAATGGCTGTGCTGCCCAAGGATTCCTCGCGAGGCAAACACGCGGTTACGCATTATAAGACCCTCCAGAAGATGGACGGTTGCGCCCTCATCGAATGCCGGCTCGAAACCGGACGGACCCACCAGGTTCGGGTTCACCTTGCGTCAATCGGCCATGCGTTATTGGGGGATCCTCTTTATGGGCGAGCCAATTCAAAGGTCCGGCCGGTGCTTCAGCAACTCGGCTTCAAGCGGCAGGCATTGCACGCCGCAGTCCTCGGCTTCGTCCACCCGGTAACATCGGACAAGCTGCGCTTCACCAGCGATCTGCCGCCCGACATGAAGGAACTTATCGACGAAACCGGTCATTGAAATCGACGAAAAGCGCGCCATCGTGCCGTCTTTTTCGTTTATAAGGGGGATAAGTGCGTGGCTGCGCCCCGGCGGACGCCCATCAGGGGTCCGCGAAATGTCGGCCGACGAGAAAGGTCTAGGGAATACGTGAGCGAGAGAAAAACCACCCGGTCAGCGAGCGTCCCGGCGCTTGGCGGTGAGCAGAGCCTCAACCGCTACCTGTCCGAAATCAAGAAATTCCCGGTGCTTACGGCCGAGCAGGAATACATGCTCGCCAAGCGCTATTCGGAACATCAGGATCCTGAAGCCGCGGCGCAGCTGGTGACGAGCCACCTGCGGCTCGTGGCCAAGATCGCCATGGGCTATCGCGGTTACGGCCTGCCGGTCAGCGACCTCATCTCCGAAGGTAACGTCGGCCTGATGCAGGGCGTCAAGAAGTTCGAGCCCGATCGCGGCTTCCGCCTGGCGACTTACGCCATGTGGTGGATCAAGGCCTCGATCCAGGAATACATCCTGCGCACCTGGAGCCTGGTGAAGATGGGCACCACCGCGGCGCAGAAGAAGCTGTTCTTCAACCTTCGCCGGATGAAGAAGAACCTCGAAGCTTACGAGGACAGCGACCTTCATCCTGACGATGTCGCCAAGATCGCGACCGACCTCGGCGTGGCCGAACAGGAAGTGATCAACATGAACCGGCGGATGATGATGGGCGGCGACGCGTCGCTCAACGTCAGCCTGCGCGGGGACGAGGAAGGTGCCGGCCAGTGGCAGGATTGGCTGACCGACGACCGTCCGCTGCAGGACGAAACCGTTGCCGACGCCGAAGAGGCGATGGTGCGTCACGAGATGCTGACCGAGGCGATGGAAAGCCTCAACGAGCGTGAGCGCCACATCCTCACCGAACGGCGCCTGACGGACAATCCGCAGACCCTGGAAGAACTGAGCCAGGTCTACGACGTCAGCCGCGAGCGTATCCGCCAGATCGAGGTGCGGGCGTTCGAAAAGCTGCAGAAGGCGATGCAGCGCATCGCCGGTGAAAGACTGCTGGTAGCCGCCTGAACCCCCCGCCGTCGCCCCGAGCGACGGTTGATCCTCCCCTTGACCTCAGCGTCTTGGGGAGGATTTTTTTGTTCGGCACACCGTTGCTATCCGTTCGCCTCACCGCGATGTCGGGGCAGGGGCGTCGAAGGATGGGCAAGAGAAGCTTTCAAGAACTCGATGAGTCGGCCGATCCGCAGTGATGGGCGCGGACCAGCAATGCGGACGGTGTAGACGCCAAGCGACAGTGACCGCCACTGCGGCATCACCTCGATCAGCTCCCCACTAGCCAGCGCGTCGTCCACGAGAAAGTGAGGCGTCAGGGTCAGTCCCGCCCCCAGTCGCGCGGCCTGCTGCAAAACCTCGCCATTGTCGCTTTGCATCGGACCATGGACGGCCACGGACCTGCGAGCGCCGCCCGGGCCGGTGAAGGTCCATTTGCCGGATGGCAGGCGCGGCGTGAAGACCAAGCAGCTGTGACGGGTCAGGTCGTCCGGGACCGCCGGTTCGCCGTGGCGTGCTAAGTAATTGGGGGATGCGCACAGGATTAGTCGTTGCTGCGCGAGCCGGCGGGCAACAAGGCCCGGCGCAATTTGATGACCGATGCGGATCGCCAGATCGTAGCCTTCTCCGACTAAATCTACCCGCCTGTCCGACAGATCGATGTCCAACTCGACCTCGGGATTATGGCGCAGGAAGTCGGCGAACAAGGATGCGAGGACTCGCACACCATAGCTGACTGGCGCGCTCACCTTGATATTCCCGTGCACCTGGCCCGAAGCCGTAGAGGCAATAGTATCCGCCTTTTCCAGTTCTCGCAGGATGCGGCGGCTGCGATCGGCGAGGGCCCGCCCGGTGTCGGTCAGCCTGACCGAGCGGGTTGTGCGATCGAAAAGCCGGGCGCCCCAGCTAGCTTCGAGAGCCGCGATCGCCGCGCTCACGGCGGCGGGCGAGACGCCAAGCGCGCGCGCCGCTCCCGAAAAGTTCATGCGGTCGGCAGCGGCGACGAACACCTCTAACTGACGCAGCTTGTCCATTATTCAGCATTATCAGAAACAGCTTCAAATAATCGGAGAATTGTGGCGGCACGGGTGAGCGACGATATCGCTGGTTTCAGTCACAACAGGAAACCACCTAATGCGCCGCCAAATCTTCGCTTCGCTCCTATTCGCGACGGCAGGAATGCTCAGTCTTCCTGTAAGCGCCTCTGATCGAGGCATAGATGCCGAGGTTGGCAGAAGCACGATCGGACCGGAGGACCAGTTGGGTCGAATGTCGGCGATGTCGGCGGCGAGCCGCTCAGCGATACTGGCGCAGGCCGACGGCGGGGCACCTTACGATCTCGCGCAGGATTTCTTCCACGGAATGCCGAGTTTTACCGAGGCCGGCGATCCCCCGTTCTCCATGTGGATGACGCACACACCGGACGGAACCGTGCACGATGATCCTTTCGGGGCCGGCGAGATCGCGAACAGGACGGTCGCCTACTCCGGCGATGCAATCTCGATGTACACCCACGTCGGCACCCACATCGACACGCTTGCCCACTTCGGCCTGCATGGGAGGATCTGGAACGGCTTTGAGGCCAGTGAGCACCTTGGCAATATGGGCTGGGACGTCAACGGTGCAGACACGATACCGCCCATCATCGCTCGCGGCCTGCTTATCGATGTGGCGGCCATGAAGGGAATGTCGGAACTTCCGGCGAATTATCGGATCACTGCGACGGATTTGCGTGAATTCCTTAACCGGCAGAACCTGACGATCAGGAACGGTGACGTCGTTTTGATCCGTACGGGCAAGGGCGCGCATTTCCGCGACGCCGACGTCTACAAGCGGGACGCGCCCGCACTTACCGTTGAGGCAGCAAAGTTCCTGGCGGATGGCGGTGCGATGATCGTCGGCGTCGACCTTATCAATCCGGAACCAATGCCTTCAGGCTTTGAGGACAACTTCCTGCCTGTCCACACCTTCCTTCTCGGAGAACAGGGGATACCGATCATCGAAAACCTCGACTTGGAAGGTGTCGCTCGGGACGGGATCTTCGAGTTTGCATTCATCGGGACGCCACTGAAACTCAAGGGCGCGACCGGGTCTCCGATCAGGCCTCTTGCACTGCCGTTGCGCAAACGGTGAGCGTTCCCAAACGAAAAGCCTTGCCTGCACGCCCCTAAACCGGGGTCATCCTTCCCGATGACACCACCCGAACATTACACCCGCCGCCGCATACCGCGCGTTCCTCCCCTCTATCGAGTACCCTGGGGAGACGCCGGGTCGGCAGGCGGAGTTGCACGCGGGCGGCTGGGGGTCACTCCGCCGTAGTCGGGTCAATCATCGTGCGCACCTCGCTGATCGAGTTCGCCGGAAAACCGCCTTTCGCGGCATGCTCCCGGATGATCTCGGCATTGGGCGCGCGGTAGATGCAATAAATCTTGTCGTCGGTGACGTAGCTGTGGACCCACTGAATCTCGGGCCCGAGCTCTCTCAGCACATTGCAGCTGGTTTGCGAGGCGGCCTTCAGGTCGTTGGGCGAAGCAACTCCCACCCCTGGCATTTCCCGTTCGATGACGAATTGCGGCATGGTCGTTCCCCCTTCTCGGCGGATGGCACCAATGTGCATCATGCCCGGGCAACCGTCGAGGCGGAATACGGCGGACGATAATCCCTGAGGCGCCGCTTTCGCTGATGATACCTCCTTACAATCGGGCCCATGCGGCCCCATATAGGGCCCATCATAGGCTATCGTCCTTGTAGGCGCCTGTGGCTGAGAGACCGTTCGTGCTCCCGCTTACCCAGAGGAGCGCCCGCATGGATCTCAACCAGCTCTACTACGATCACCAGGTCTTGCTGATGCAAGCGTGTGGCGCCGGTCCGGGCGATGCGCGCCTGAGCCATGAAACCGGTGCCCGGCGAATTGCCAATCGCATAGGTTCGATCCAGCGTCATAGCGGCGCTGTTGCCGCGATCGGTTGGGAAAGCCTGGCTGCCCTTCCAGGCGCAGCCCTGTGTTCGTCGCTGACCGCGAAGGCGTTCGACCCTCAGTTGAACAAGATCGCCAACGGGATTGGCGCATCGTGATGAACTTTCGCAAGTCAGCGGCCACACCACGCCTTGAGCGCGAATCTGCCGTGCGCCAGGGCCACATCGCCCGGCTGGCCTTCCAGTTGCTTGGCAAGGATAGGGCGATTGCCTTTCTCAACACCGAACACGCAGCGCTAGGCGGGCGCCCGCTCGACTTGGCCACCCTGAGCGATGAAGGCCGCAATAGCGTTGAGGCTGAGCTTGGCCGACTGGCTTTTGCGCAGCCCGGAGATTCCCAGTGAGTTGGGCTCAGATTATCCACGGCTCGAGGGCATGATGTTCGACGTTCCGGCCCGGCTGCTGGTCGCGTATGGATTGATCGGTCTGTTGCTACTGGCCGGTGTCGCGGTGTTTCTGTGGGTTCGGCACAACACATATCACCGGCGAGTTGCTCGCGATCGAGCTAAACTCAAAGAGAGCTACCGCCAGAGCCTACAGGAAGCCGCCTCACCGCGCCCCGCTTCCGACCGCTGATACCTCTTCCAACGCGGGACAAACCTCGGCGCCCGGCGCTGTCCCCGTCACATGCAATCAAGGAATCCCGAATGGCCAAAGAAGAACTGATGACCCTCGAGGGCAATATCGACGAGGTCATGCCCGATGGCCGGTTCGGCGTGATGTTGGATAATAACCACCGGATTATCGCCTATACCGCCGGCAAGATGCGCAAGTTTCGCATCCGCTCGGTCGTCGGCGACCGCGTCCATGTTGAGATGACCCCCTACGATTTGTCCAAGGGCCGGATCATCTTCCGCGAACGCACACCCGGGCAAGGTCCTGCTGGCCCTCGCCGTGGTAGTTTCAGGCGCTGATATTCACGGCCGGCAACGGACTTTCCGCATTGAGCCAGAGTGAGCTCAAAGCGGAAAGTCCCGTCGCTCTTGCTGGCTAGGCGGCCGACTTCAGTGCCTGGACGTCGGCGGCCCCAAGCAGCGTGCCACCGATACCCCAGTCACCCTGCTGAACTTCGGTGATGCGCACCCAGGTCTTGTCGCGCAGTCGTTCGCCTTCGACGGCGATCATGGCCTCGGTCACGCCTTTGATCATCGCGCGCTTTTCATCGGTGGTGAAGACGTCCTTGATGACGTCGATCGTAACTAGCGGCATCTCAACTCTCCTGTGCTAAAGGTCGCCAAGTCGACGACCCGATGCCGCGATATTAGCGGCTTCGACGTCGCATGCTTGAAGTCGGCATGGAGAAATCATGGAGATTTCTGGTTCGCCCTCGGAGGCCGGCTTCATTTACCGATTTGACCAGTTCGAACTGGATCCCGGTCGCTTCGAGCTCCGTGATCGGGGAACGAGCGTGCATCTCGAGCCTCAGGTGCTGGCGGTACTCCTGCTCCTGGTTGGCAATTCGGAACGCCTGGTCAGCAAGGACGAACTGGTCGAGAAGGTTTGGGGCGGACGTTTCATTTCCGATGCGGCCATCGCCGCAAGGATAAAGTCCGGCAGGCAGGCCCTGGGCGACGACGGCAAGCAGCAACGCTTCATCCGAACCATCCACGGGAAGGGTTTCCGCTTCGTCGCTCCGGTCTCGTTCATTCAGCAGGGGGCAGTTCGTCCCATCGAGATGCCCTCAGAACGAAAGCTGGACGGCCCGCCCTCGATCGCAGTGCTTCCCTTTCGATTCCTGAGCGAGCCCGGGCCGCTGTCGTTCCTGTCGGACGCCATCGCCGATGAACTCATCACCGATCTGTCGCGCCTGCGCTGGTTGATGGTGATCGCGAGAGGTTCAAGCTTTCGTTTTCGCGGCCGAGACGTCGATTGCCGGGAGATCGGCCAAGCGCTTGGGGTCAGGTACTGCCTCTCCGGCGCCGTGGAGGCGAACCGAGGAAGCGCCTCGATCTCCGTCGAACTGGTCGACACCAGCGATCGCGGGGTGGTTTGGGCCGAACGATATGCGATTGGCGCGGACGAGCTCTACGATGTCCGTCAGGCCATAGTCTCGTCGATTGCGGCCAACCTGGAGATCCGCATTTCGCAGCACGAGGCCCAGGTCGCGCGCGCCAGGCCGCCGGCCGAGCTCGATTGCTGGTCGGCCTATCATATCGGCATCGACCGGATGTTTCGCTTCAATCGATCCGACAACGCGCTGGCTGCCCAACTCTTCGAGCAGGCGCTGGCGAAGGATCCGGAATTCGGCCGGGCGCTGGGGGGACTGTCCTTCACGCGTTTCCAGGATGCGTTCCTGCAATACTCCTCCACACCGCAAGCTCAGGCGCGAGAGGCGAGGTCGCTTGCTGAAGACGCCTTGCGATGCGATCCGCTCGATCCCTTCGCCTATCTCAATCTGGCGCGCTCGCTTTGGCTGACCGACGATATACCGGCCAGCCTCGACCTGCTTGATCATTCGATCTCGCTTAGCCCGAACTATGCGCAGGCGATCTATTCGAAGGCCTGGGCCGACATGACCCAGGTCAACCCCGCCGCGAGCGACGAAGGCGCCATCCACGCTTTGCGGCTCAGTCCGCTCGACCCGCTACGCTACGCCATGCTCGCGGTTAGGTCGGTGAACGCGCTGTTGCGGGGCGATTACGACCACGCCTCTGAATGGGGCGAACGCGCCGCCCGCTCTCCGGGGGCACACAAGCACATCGCCGTGATCGCCGCGCTCGGCACACATCTGGCGGGGCAGCGGGACAAGGCCTCCGAATGGGTCGCCCGGGCAAGAGAGCGTGACGCGGGCTTGAACAAGTCGGCGTTTCTAAGCTCGTTCCCCTTTGTCCCGTCGGCTGGCCGTGAGGTGATCGAAGCAACGCTGAAGGATCTGGGGCTGTAGGTAGTCTTAGGGGGCGTCCCGTCGCTGGTAGGCCTAGGCCTGGCTAATCCAGATGCTCGACATCGTCACCAAGTACGGCGGTCCAAGGATGCTTCCGCTCCTCGTAGACCGAGAACTTGGGCGGCGGAAAGCTGGGGTCGGCGAAGGCTCCGACTGCTATCGCGGTCATGCCGGGCATGCCCTCACTCTCGTAGGCGACAGTCGCGCCGCAAACCGCACAGAAGCGAAAAGTCGCGCGCATCCCGCTGTCGGACACCTGTGACCACTCGCTAAACTCGCCAGTCAGTTCGAGGCGCTCGTTTGGCCAGCGAGCTTGGGTAGCGAACACGCTGCCAGAGCGCTTTTGACACTCAAGGCAATGGCAGACCGACACACGGATCGGATCGCCCGTGCACTTGGCACGCAATTGCCCACACCGGCAGGTTGCCTCGCGAACGGTCATAACGTCGGCTTCTAGGCCGCAAGGACGGCCCTCTCAATGAGCAAGGTTGCGGACGGCTTTGGCCGGAACGCCGCCCGGCAAGCGCGTTGACGCTGGCCAAGCCGAAGGGCAGGCTCGACCGGCAGCCGGAGAAGGGACCAGATGCAGGACAAGATCCATGGTTTCCTGCCGGCCACAGAGGAAATGCCGACCGACCGCCAGCGGTTGATCGTCCACTATCTCTGTGGAGTCCTGATCGACCTCGTCGTCCTCAACCTGTTCGACGAGTTCTGGGACAGCGTCCACGTCGCCTCGTTCAGCTGGTCGCTGCTTGCCGCTGTGCTGATGCAGGCCTTCCTGAAGGGGACGAATGCGATCGTTCATCATCTGGCGGTCTTCTTCAGCGCGAGGCAGGGCGCCTTGATGAAGGTCCTGCGGGTTTTCACCGCTTGGCTGGTGCTGTTCCTGTCCAAGTTCGTGATCCTGGAGGCCATCGACATGGTTTTCGGGGACAAAGTCCGCTTCGAAGGGGCGATGGACGGGTTGCTCCCGCTGATGGTCGTGGTGACCGTCATGGTCATCGCCGAAGAAGCGGTGGTTCGGTTTGTCAGGTGGGTTCGCTGACGCTGTGAGGATTGGGGGCTTCCACAGTTGCCGAATTGCGCGCGACGCGCTGCCCGGTTAGGTGAGCGCCATGGTCCGTATCCTGCGCTTCCTCGTCTGGGCCCTCATCTGGTTTGTCGGCCTCAGCTTCTTGCTCGTCATCCTGTTCCGGTTCGTGCCGGTGCCGGTCACCGCCACCATGCTGATGGATGAGAACGGGATCACCAAGGATTGGACCCCGCTCAGCCGCATCGACCGCAACATGGTCGCCGCCGTGATCGCGGGCGAGGACGGCAAGTTCTGCCAGCACGACGGCTTCGACCGCGAGGCGATCGAGAAGGCAATCGAACGCAACGCCAAGGGCGGGCGCATCCGTGGCGGCTCCACCATCAGCCAGCAGACCGCCAAGAACGTGTTCCTGTGGCAAGGCGGCGGCTACTTCCGCAAGGGGCTGGAGGCGTGGTTCACGCTGCTGATCGAACAGATCTGGGGCAAGCGGCGGATCATGGAAGTCTATCTCAATGTCGCGGAGACCGGCATCGGCACCTACGGGGTCGAGGCGGGAGCGCAGCGCTATTACGATCACTCGGCCGCGCGGTTGAGCAAGGCGGAGGCGGCGCGCATGGCGGCCGCGCTGCCGTTGCCCAAGGAGCGTGAGGTGAACAGCCCCGGCGGCTTCACGCGCCGCTATGGCAACACCATCCAGGCTCGCATCGGTTCGGTCCGGCGTGACGGCCTCGACGCCTGCGTCTACGATTGAGCGCGATGGGCGTCGGACACTCGCATAGCCACGGACATGCGCATGGGCATGACCATGCACCGGCCGGCTTTGGCCGGGCGTTTGCCATCGGCATCCTGCTCAATTCGGCCTTCGTGCTGATCGAGGCCGGGTTCGGCCTGTGGTCGGGATCGATGGCGCTGGTGGCAGATGCAGGGCACAACCTGTCGGACGTGCTCAGCCTGCTGATCGCCTGGGGCGCTGCCTACATGAGTGGTCTGCCGGCGAACGGCCGCTTTACCTATGGCTACAAGTCCAGCTCGATCCTGGCCGCGCTCGCCAATGCGGGCCTGCTGTTGGTGGCTGTCGGGGCGATCCTGTTCGAGACCGTGAACCGGCTGTTCGATCCAGCGCCCGTACAGGGCTGGACGATGATCGCGGTCGCGGGTGTCGGTATCCTGGTCAATGGCGCCACCGCGCTGATGTTCGCCCGCGGACGCAAACACGACATCAACATTCGCGGGGCCTACCTGCACATGGCGGCCGACGCACTGGTGTCAGTCGGCGTGGTGATTGCGGGCGTCGTGATCCTGCTGACGGGCGCTTATTGGGTCGACCCGGTAACCAGCTTGATCATCGTCGCGGTGATCGCCGGCGGCACCTGGGGCCTGCTCAAGGACAGCGTGAAGATGGGCCTGCTGGCCGTGCCTGACTCGATCGACGAAGCCGAGGTGCGAGCCTACCTTGAAGGTTTGCCCGGCGTGGCCGCGGTCCACGATCTGCATATCTGGCCGATGAGCACGACGGAGACGGCGCTTACTGCGCATATCGTCGTGCCCGCCGGCCAACCGGGCGACCGCTTCCTGCATGACGTCGCGCACGAGCTCGATCACCGCTTCCACATCGGCCACGCCACCGTGCAGGTGGAGACGGGGCACGAACACAATTGCAGCCTTCACGGAGCGCACGGCGCCGGCGGGCACAATCATGGCTGAGACGCTGCGAGAGGGCGGCTGCGGCTGCGGCGAGGTGCGCTACCAGGTCGAGGGCGAGCCGATCTTCGTCAACAACTGCCATTGCCGGCTGTGCCAGCACCAGACGGGCTCAACCTCGGTGGTCAACGCTTTCTTCGAGGCGGAGCGGGTAACGCTGCTGCGGGGTGAACTCAGGGATCACACAGTGACCGCCGGGAGCGGTGGCCCGCATGTGATCCAGCGCTGCGCCAAGTGCGGATCGGCGCTGTGGAGCATCTATCCGCGTCTCGGAAAATTGGGCGCGGGGGTGCGGGTTGGCACTTTGGACGATCCTGGCGCTTTCCGGCCCGACGCGGTGATCTTCACCGAAAGCAAGATGCCCTGGGTTGCGCTGCCGGAGGGCATCCCGGCTTTCGAGACGGTCTACAACCCGTTTGAGCTGCTCCCGCCCGAGCGGGTCGCGAGGCTCGAGAAGTTGATCGAGCGCCGGCAGGCGGGCGAGGGGTAGCCTCGCTTCGACCCAGTCTTTCCGCCGCGAGCAGCCTTACCTCGCGCCCGGACCGTCGTTCGGACCATCGACTTTCTTCACGCGAGTTTCACTCCACGTCAGCCGTCGCCCGTTCTGCGACCGCAATTCAAGGCGCGCGACCGGGGTATCGGTCTCCCTTTCGAGCAGCGAGGATCGCACATCGTCAGAGCGATAGAGATGATCCTCGCCCCATTGACGCAATGCGACGATGACGAGGAACAGGCCACGCCCCTTCTCAGTCAGGACGTACTCCTTGTAAGCGGAGCCGTCGGAAGCCGGCGCGGTTTCCAGGATGCCGCGCTCGGACAGATCACGCAGCCTTATCGCGAGCATTCCCTTGGCGATACCGAGCCCGGTCTGAAACTCATTGTAGCGCCGGACGCCGTCGAAGGCGTCCCGGATAATGAGCAGCGACCACCAATCGCCGATAACGTCCAGCGCACGCGCGACCGGGCATCCTGCATCCCAAAGGCTAACACGCTTGGCCATGTACTCGTCAAACCCCGCTCATCTGGTTCTAAAATAGAACTGGATTTCCGTCGAAGCAAGTGGTCTCAAAATGAAACTAGAGTGAGTTTCGAAACAGGGCCGCGATGCAATACAGAGACGACACAGCGACAGAGCGTTCAGCGCGCCAAGGACTTGCGAAGGTCACAACCCTGACCTTCGCAAGTGCGGCGGGCCTCAGCGTCGCAAACATCTACTATGCCCAGCCATTGCTCGATTCGATGGCGCGGGACTTCGGGATCTCGCCTTCCAGAATCGGGCTGGTCGTAACTTTGACGCAAGTTGGCTACGCGCTCGGGTTGATATTCCTAGTGCCGCTCGGAGATCTGGTCGATCGCCGTCGGCTGGTTGTCTGGCAAGGCATCCTGTCAGTCGCCGCGCTGGCCGTTGTCGCGACGGCGAGAACCGAGGCGATCCTGTTTGCGGGCCTGGCCGCAATGGGTTTGCTTGCCGTCATGGTGCAAGTGTTGGTCGCCTTTGCCGCGACGCTGGCAACTCCTGCACAACGAGGGAAGGTCGTCGGCATGGTCACCAGCGGCATTGTCATTGGCATCCTTGGCGCGCGTTTCCGCGCCGGTCTGGTGGCCGATTTGGGTGGATGGCGCGCGGTCTATCTGACCTCGGCCATCCTTACGGCAGCGATGGTCTGTGTGCTGCTGCGCGTCATGCCGCACCGACCGTCGCCAGACAGTGCCGATAGCTACGCCGCGACGTTACGTTCGATCCCGATCCTGTTCCTGTGCGATCGGGTCTTGTTGGAGCGCGGCCTTCTTGCACTCCTGATCTTTGCGACCTTCAGCACCTTTTGGACGGCTTTGGTCCTCCCGCTGAGCGCGCCGCCCTTTTCGTTCTCGCATACCCAGATCGGACTGTTCGGCCTCGTGGGCATGGCTGGGGCTATCGCGGCAACAAGCGCTGGCCGGCTCGCAGACCGCGGCCTTGGGCAACGAACCACGGGGTTGTCTCTGGCACTGTTGCTGGCGTCATGGGGACTGATCGCGATGCTGCCGGTGTCGCTTCCGCTCGTGCTGATCGGCGTCGTGTTGCTCGATCTGGCGGTGCAAGCTGTTCATGTCACCAATCAGAGCATCATCTTTGCCCGGCACCCCGCGGCCCGTAGCCGGCTCGTCGGAGGCTATATGGTGTTCTATTCGATTGGTAGCGCCGTCGGCGGCATAACCTCAACGATGGCTTATTACCGAGCGGGATGGGCCGGCGTCGCGATGCTTGGTGCGGCCTTCAGCGCCAGCGCTCTGTTGGTCTGGGTGGGCGCTCTTGTCTTGCCGATCAGCCGAGAAGGAGCGGTATGCCCAAGAGGGAAGTAGGGGGAACGGCAGCCGTTAGGCCGCCGCTTCCTTCTTCTTGCCTTCGCTAGAGACCACGCGAACGGGCTCCTTGCGGCCATCGACGACGTCCTTGTCGACGACGACTTCGACTACATCTTCCATGCTCGGCAGGTCGAACATGGTGTCGAGCAGGATCGCCTCGACGATCGAACGCAGGCCACGGGCGCCGGTTTTGCGCTTGATGGCCTTCTTGGCGATCGCTTCGAGCGCGTCTTCGGTGAAGGTCAGGTCCACGTCTTCGAGCTCGAACAGCTTGTGGTACTGTTTGACCAGGGCGTTCTTCGGCTCCTTGAGGATCTCCACCAGCGCCGGGACATCGAGGTCGTGCAGCGTGGCGATGACCGGCAGGCGGCCGACGAATTCGGGGATCAGGCCGAACTTGAGCAGATCTTCCGGCTCGCACTTCTGCAGCATCTCGCCCACGCGGGCCTGCTGCGGATCGGCGATGTTGGCGCCGAAGCCGATCGAACGCTTCTGCAAGCGGTCACCGATGATCTTTTCCAGGCCCGCGAAAGCGCCGCCGCAGATGAACAGGATGTTCGTCGTGTCCACCTGCAGGAATTCCTGCTGCGGGTGCTTGCGGCCGCCCTGCGGCGGGACCGAGGCAGTGGTGCCTTCCATCAGCTTGAGCAGCGCCTGCTGCACGCCTTCACCCGACACGTCGCGGGTGATGGAGGGGTTTTCCGCCTTGCGCGTGATCTTGTCGATCTCGTCAATGTAGACGATCCCGTGCTGGGCCTTCTCGACGTTGTAGTCGCTGGCCTGCAGCAACTTGAGGATGATGTTTTCGACATCCTCGCCCACGTAGCCGGCTTCGGTCAGCGTAGTGGCGTCGGCCATCGTGAACGGCACGTCGAACGTGCGCGCCAACGTCTGCGCCAGCAGCGTCTTGCCGCTACCGGTCGGGCCGACGAGCAGGATGTTGGACTTGGCCAGCTCGACTTCGCCCGACTTGCCGCTGTGCTTCAGGCGCTTGTAGTGGTTGTGCACCGCCACCGAGAGCACGCGCTTGGCGCGGTCCTGCCCGATCACATAATCATTGAGCGTGTTGCAGATGTCCTGCGGCGTCGGAACGCCGCCGTCCTTCTTGCCGGCAATCCCACCCTTGGTCTCTTCGCGGATGATGTCGTTGCACAGCTCGACGCATTCATCGCAGATGAACACCGTCGGCCCTGCAATCAGCTTGCGAACCTCGTGCTGGGATTTGCCGCAGAAGCTGCAGTAGAGGGTGCTCTTGCTGTCGGATCCGCTAAGTTTCGTCATGCTCTCGTCCATTGGTCCGGACGCCGCCCGCATATGGACGCGTCAGGGAATCGTCTTCGGAATGTAGCTCCGAAGGACGCAATATCAATTGCGTCAACCTTAATTGCCCCGACTTGCTCTAGCCTGAAGGGGAAAGGTTGCCAAATTACTACGGGTCGGGAGCGCTTTGGTGCGCGCTCCCGGATAGGCCCCGGGCTATTCCGGAGCACCCCCCGAGCCACTTTCGACGCCGGTTTCTTCATCCTTTGGGCGATGCGCGAAGACCTTGTCGACGATGCCGAACTTCAGCGCTTCCTCCGCTTCGAGGAAGGTGTCGCGGTCGAGCGCCTTCTCGATGTCGGTCAGCGACTTGCCGGTATACTTGACGTAGAGGTCGTTCATCCGCTGGCGAATACGCAGGATTTCGCGGGCCTGGATCTCGATATCCGAAGCCATGCCGCGTGCGCCGCCGCTGGGCTGGTGGACCATGATGCGAGCGTTAGGCAGAGCCACGCGCATGCCCGGTTCACCCGCTGCAAGCAGGAAGCTGCCCATCGAAGCCGCCTGGCCGATGCACACGGTGCGGACCTTGGGCTTGATGTATTGCATGGTGTCGTGGATCGCCATGCCGGCCGTCACCACGCCGCCCGGCGAGTTGATGTACATCGAGATGTCTTGCGAATTCTCGCTCTCGAGGAACAGCAGCTGCGCCACGATCAGTGAGGCCATGTTGTCTTCGACCTCGCCGGTCACGAACACGATTCGCTCGCGCAACAGGCGGCTGAAGATGTCGAAGCTGCGCTCACCGCGGCTGGTGCTTTCCACGACCACGGGCACGAGCGCCCCGGTCGTCGGGTCCATATTGAACTTGCCCTGGGCCCCGTAGGTCCCGCCGCTGCCGCCGAACACGTCGATCATGAAAGTCCTCTCGTCTTGAAACAGCGCCTATGTCGCGTCTCACCGGCACATGTTCAAGGCCGTTCGTCGATGATCCCCGGTTCCGCACCCGTGGAGCCGTTCGTCGGATGGGATTGACACTCCGTCGATACAGGACGCAGTTGCCGTATTGAGGGCCTAAGGCACCTCCAATAACTACAACTGTAATCGAGGGGTTGGATGAGAGGGTTGGGGACTTCGACGGCCGTCGTCGCGCTGATGGCGGTGGCTGTGCCTGTTTGGGCGCAGGACAGTGGCGACAATCCGCCGCCGGTTCCAACAGAGGAACCGGCGACCGAGGATCCGGTCGTCAGCGCGGAAGTCCCCGCTGGGGATGCTGCGCGGGCGCAGGTATTCCAGGCGGCTGATTTCGCCCGCTTCGCTCCCCGCAGCGCGCTCGACATGCTCAACCAGGTGCCGGGCTTTTCGATCGTGTCCGAGCAACAGGGACGCGGCTTGGGGCAGACTCGCGACAACGTGCTGGTCAACGGCGAGCGGTTGGCGAGCAAGTCGGAAAACCTGTTCGACCAGCTCCAACGCATTCCGGCAAACCGCGTCCAGCGGATCGAGATCGTTGACGGGGCGTCCCTCGGTATCCCGGGCCTATCCGGCCAGGTGGCCAACATCTTCACGCAGGGCGGGGGCCTGAGCGGGCGTTTCGAATATCGCGCCACCGCACGGCCGAAATACGCCGAGCCCGGCTTCGTTGCGGGCGAGGTCTCGCTGAGCGGATCGACACCGCGGCTCGAATGGAACGTTGCGGCCACGCACAACAACGGGCGCGGTGCGGCGGTGGGGCCGGGCTACATCACCGACGCCGACATGAACGTCACCGAAAACCGCGACGTCCGCATCAGGTTCATCGGCGAATTTCCGCGGCTTTCGGGCAGCGTGAAATGGGATGGCCCGGGCAGCATGGTCGCCAACTTGAACGCCAACTATACCCGCAACTACACGGACTTTTCGAACGACGAGCAGCGCCATCCCGTGGTCGGCATCGATTCATTTCGTGACTTCGACAACAGCAATCGGGGTTGGGGATACGAGCTAGGCGGCGATGTCGATTTCGCGCTCGGGCCGGGCAGGCTGAAACTGATTGGCCTCGACCGATATAACGAGAACGAGCTGGAGCAGGATTCCGTCCTCACGCTAGAGGACGGCAGTCCGCCGACCGGCAATCGCTTCGCTCTGCAAAGCGAGACCGGAGAGATCATCGGTCGCGCGGAATATCGTTGGGACATGCTCGGGGGATCCTGGCAGCTCGACGGAGAGGCGGCCTTCAATCGCCTGGATCAGACCGCGCAGCTCTATTCACTCAACGTCGATGGAGACTTCATCGAACTGCCGTTCCCGGCAGGTTCGGGCGGGGTGACCGAGGATCGCTATGAATCGATCCTCACCCACAACCGCACGCTGGGCAAAGGCCTCACCCTGCAGATCGGGGCAGGCGGCGAGTATTCAAAGCTCGCTCAGACCGGCCCTGGGGGGCTCGTCCGGACGTTTTGGCGCCCGAAGGGATCGGCCAACTTGGCCTGGACGCCGACCGACGGGGTGGATCTTTCGCTCAAGCTGGCGCGCGTCGTCGGGCAGCTTTCATTCAGCGATTTCCTGGCCCGGGTCTTCCTCGACCAGAACAACGCCAATGCCAGCAACGCCGAGCTGGTGCCTCCCCAGAGCTGGGAGGTCGATCTGGAGGTCAAGAAGAACCTCAAGGCCTGGGGCTCTGCCAACGTCCGTTTCTACGGCCGCTGGTATGAAGATCTGATCGAGATCATTCCCGATGGAAACGGGTTCGAGGCCCGCGGAAATATCGACGACGCCCGGCTTTTCGGTGTCGCGGCGACGGCCACCTTCAACCTCGATCCGATCGGGTGGAAAGGCGCCAAGATCGACTTCAACACGACCTACGAGACCTCGAGCCTGGAAGACCCGCTTACGCTGGAGCGGCGCCCCTTCAGTGGCAATAACGATTTCCGGGGTGAGGTAAGCCTGCGCTACGACATGCCCGCGAGCGACTGGGCATTCGGCGGCGGGTTCAACTGGACGCACGTGCAGCCGTACATCCGCCTGTTCGAGACCGGGAAGGACTACGAAGGGCCGATTTACACGTTCGCGTTCGTCGAGAACAAGGATGTGTTCGGCCTGACCGTGAACCTGCAGGTTTTCAACCTGACGGATGGCCGCGGACTGTTTCACCGCACTGTGTGGGATGGCTACCGCAACGGGGCGCCGATCCTCTTCACCGAACATCGCGATCTGAGCGTGCAGCCGATCTTCCGGCTGCAGGTGAAGGGCAGCTTCTGACCATACTCTCGGCCGTTCCGTCTGGACGGAACGGCCGGGTATGATCGCAGCGCTTACTTCTTAGCCGGCGCCTTCTTGGCGGCAGGCTTCTTGGCAGGCGCCTTTTCGGCCTCAGCCTTCGGAGCAGCCTTCTTGGCAGGCGCCTTCTCGGCAGCAGCCTTGGGCTCGGCCTTCTTCGCCGGAGCCTTGGCAGGCGCCTTTGCTTCCTTGGCGGGCTTCTCTTCGGTCTTGGCTTCAGCCTTCTTGGCCGGAGCCTTCTTGCCGGTGGCCTTCTTCGGAGCCGCGGCCGGAGCCGTCTCTTCCGCTTCGATGGCGGCTTCGAGCTCTTCGCGCGTAACCTGGCGCTCGGTCACTTCGGCCTTGTCGAACAGGAAGTCGACGACCTTGTCTTCGTAAAGCGGGGCGCGGAGCTGGGCCTGCGCCATCGCGTCACCGCGGACGTATTCGACGAACCGCTCACGATCTTCCGGGCGATACTGCTGGGCGGCCTGCTGGATCAGCATGCCCATCTCTTGCGCAGAGACCTGGACATTGTTGGCCTGGCCGATTTCCGACAGCAGCAGGCCCAGGCGCACGCGGCGCTCGGCGATGCGGTGGTAATCGTCCTTGTCGGCTTCAATTTCCTTGAGGCCTTCAGCGGGGTTCTCTTCGCGGGCGACTTCGGCCTGAAGCTGCTGCCAGATCTGGCCGAATTCGGCTTCGACCATCGTCGGCGGCACTTCGAAGTCGTGCTCAGCCGCGAGCTTGTCGAGCAACTGGCGCTTCATCTGGGTGCGGGTGAGGCCGGCAGTTTCCTGCTCGAGCTGAACCTTCATCAGCTCCTTGAGCTTGTCGAGGCTGTCGAGGCCGAGGGACTTGGCGAAGTCCTCGTCGATCTTCGATTCGGCTTCGACCTGAAGCTTCTGTACCGTCACGTCGAACTCGGCCTTCTTGCCCTTGAGCTCGGCAGCCGGATAGTCCTCGGGGAAGGTCACTTCGATGGTCTTGGTGTCGCCGCCCTTGAGGCCCGACAGCTGCTCTTCGAAGCCGGGGATGAAGCGGCCAGCGCCGATCACCAGCGGGGCGCCTTCGGCCTTGCCGCCTTCGAACTCGACACCGTCAACGCGGCCGACGAAGTCGATGATCAGCTGGTCGCCGTCGGCCGACTTCTTGGTCTTAGGGGCATCCTTGTAGGTCTTCTGGTTCTCGGCAAGACGGCCAAGCGCTTCGTCGAGCGCAGCGTCAGACACGGGAACGACCAGGCGTTCGAGCGAGAGACCGTCGATCGAGGGCGCTTCGATCTCGGGCAGAACTTCGAGCTCGACCTTGAGCTCGGCATCCTTGCCTTCTTCGTAGCCTTCATCGAGGTCGACCTTGGGCTGCAGCGCCGGGCGCAGCTGCTTTTCGCGCATCAGCGCGTCGATCGATTCGCGGACGCTGGCGTTGAACGCGTCCGAATGCAGAGCGGCGCCGTGCATCTTCTTGATCAGGTTGGCCGGCACCTTGCCCGGGCGGAAGCCCGGCATGCGGACTTGCGGCGCAACCTTCTTCACTTCGGCTTCGATCCGCGCGGCGATTTCCTTCGCCGGGATCTTCACCGTGTAGGCGCGCTTGAGACCTTCATTGGTCGTTTCGACGATCTGCATTCCAAAGCCTTCCAAACACTTGGCGCTACATCCAATCCGGTGCCCCAGCGCCGGAACTGGTGCGGGCGAAGGGACTCGAACCCCCACATCTTGCGATACTGGAACCTAAATCCAGCGCGTCTACCAGTTCCGCCACGCCCGCGGCCCGACGAACTTTGCAGGCTCCCACCTGCGAAATGAAGCAGCGCCCTTAGTAGGGCGCGCTGGAAAGGGCAAGCGGCACGGCAGCCCGAACGCAGAGATGGAACGACGGCGGCCCGCGGGACGTTCCACGATCGACGAAAGGATCCTTCTAATGGACCGCCCTGAAGACACAGACATCGCCCCCGACCTCGCGGCGACACTCGCCAATGACAACGAAGACGCAAGCGCTCCTGGCTCGAAGCCGGCCCATTTCAACCGGGGCCGGTCGGATGGTGGCGACCGGGCCTATCCCGGCGAGCAGCCGGACGAAGTCGGTCCCGGGAATGACGACAACGGAGTGCCGGAAGGTTCGCCCGACGAGGTCGCGCCCAACCAGGGAGATTTCGACCGGCCCGACAGTTCGCCGATCGAAAGCCCACCGCAGCCCGATAAGGCTCCGTCTGAAACGCCGCCGGATTGATTTTCCCGGCTGCGGCGTTAAGCGCGCGGCATGACTGAAGAGACCGCACCGCAGGCTCCGGCCGAAACGACATCCGCTGCATCGGACGTGCCGCCCGATCATCTGGCGATTCATCCCTCGAGCCCGCACTTCGACAGCGACAAGCTGGTGCGTGGCGTGGGCATTCGCTTCAAGGGCGTCGAGCGCACCAATATCGAGGAGTATTGCATCTCCGAAGGTTGGGTGCGGGTCCAGGCCGGCAAGTCTGTCGACCGCAAGGGCCGCCCGCTGACGCTCAAGCTCACCGGTCCGGTCGAGGCCTGGTATCAGGACTTGGGTGATAATCCGCCGGTGGCGAAGAAAGACTAAGGCGCTGGTTGCTGCTGCTGCGTCCGTGCGAGGCGCAGCACGGTATACCCAAGTACGGCTGAGATAAGCGAGCCGACGAGCACGCCGAGCTTGGCCTCCTGGACCAGGAGCGGTGACTTGGGAAACGCCAGGGCGCCAATGAACAGGCTCATGGTGAAGCCTATTCCGCACAGCGCGCTCATGCCCCAGACTTGCGCCCAACTGGTCCCGCTGGGCCGATTGGCGAAGCCAAGTTTCTCCGCAGTCAGGATGCTGCCGAAAATTCCCACTTGCTTGCCGATCACCAGCCCGGCGCCCACGGCGAGCGGAAGCGGATCCAGAAAGGCAGCGAGACCCAGTTGGGTGAGGGGGACCCCGGCGTTGGCAAAGCCGAACAGCGGCACCACGAAGTGCGAGTTCCAGCCGACCAGGCCATGCTCCATGTTCTCAAGCATGCTGTACCCGTCGCGTGTGCGCATCGGGATGATGAGCGCCGCGACGACGCCGGCGATGGTCGCGTGGATGCCTGAGTGCAGTACGCAGAACCACAGGAGCAGTGAGCAAACGACGAAGGGCCAGACCCGCTGCTTTCCATACCTGTTGAGCGCGATCATGACTGCGGCCACCAGCATTGCCGCCAGAAGCCAGGCCATCTTGATTCCGCTCGAGTAGAACAGCGCGATAATGGCGATCGAACCGATGTCGTCGACGATGGCGATCGTCAGCAGGCACAGCCGCAACGACGGCGGCACGCGTTTGGCGAGCAGACCGACCACGCCCATGGCGAAGGCAATGTCGGTGGCCGCAGGGATCGCCCAACCCCGGACGAGTTCGGGCTCTCCCCCGGCAATCGATAGATAGACCAGGGCCGGCATGGCCATGCCCGTCGCGGCCGCCAATATCGGGAGCCTGCGGGTGCGGGCATCGGCCAGGTTTCCGGCGAGCATCTCGCGCTTCACTTCGAGCCCCACGACGAAGAAGAATACCGCCATCAGCCCGTCGTTGATCCACAGGTGCAGGGTGTCGAGCTTGGCGATGGGAGACCAGGCGAACTGCCGATGGAAGAAGTGCTCATAGTCGCCGGCCAGTGGCGAGTTGGCGAGGGCGATTGCCGCGGCGGCCACCGCGATCAGCAGGATTCCGGCAAAGGCATCGCTATCGAACAGCGCCTTGAACGGACGAACGGCGGCTCTGAGGGCCGGTGGTTTTGCCATCCGGCCTTCCTTCACGAAGCTGGCTGGGGGCACAAGGAATTAATGGATTGCCTTTATGTTTCAGCAAGTTAAGTCTTGGTCTCTGAGGGGGGAGTGCGAGAGGGTTTTGGGACCGTTGGGAAGGGCGGCCCTTGGCGGAATGGACGTTGTTCGATTGGTTCACGCTTGTGGAGCGCGAGCTGCTCCTCTTTGCGGGAGTCTTCCTGCTGCTCGGCAGCCTCGACGAACTGGCCGTCGATATCGGCTGGGCTTGGCTGCGCCTCACTGGACGGGCGAAGAGTCCAAGGATCGAACGACGCGAACTCAGCCATAAGGAGCTCACTGGGTCCGCCGCCCTGTTCATCCCGGCCTGGCGGGAAGCGCGGGTCATCGGAATAACTCTCGCTCACGCGCTGGCTGCGTGGCCGCAGTCGGCGTTGCGGGTCTACGTCGGCTGCTATTCCAACGACGCTTCGACCATCGAAGCCGTGATGCGTGGATCGCGCGGAGATCCTCGACTTCGCCTGGTGGTGCACGACCAGGCAGGTCCGACGACAAAGGCAGACTGCCTCAATCGCCTCTACGCCGCGCTCGAGGCTGATGAACGCCGCAGCGGAGAGCGCTTTCGCCAGATCCTGCTGCACGATGCCGAGGACATGGTCGATCCGGCGGAGCTCGTCCTGATCGATCGCGCTGTCGAAGACGCCGATTTCGTTCAGCTTCCCGTGTTGCCGGAAGTCCGGCCAGGCCGCTGGATCGGCAACCACTACTGCGATGAATTTGCCGAAGCTCACGGCAAGGCGATGGTCGTGCGCCAGGCGGTCGGGGCTGCCTTGCCAGGAGCAGGAGTCGGCTGCGGTTTTGCGCGGCCCATGCTCGCGAAGATCGACGCCCTCGGCGGCGGAAAAGGTCCTTTCCCCGTCGAATCGCTGACCGAGGACTACGAACTGGGGATGACTATCAAGGCCGCTGGCGGGCGGTCGCGCTTCTTGCGTGTCCGGGGCGAGGATGGCCAGCTCGTGGCAACCAGAGCGTACTTCCCGGCGCGGATCGACCAGGCCGTGCGGCAGAAGGCCAGGTGGCTGAACGGCATCGCCTTGCAGGGCTGGGATCGGCTCGGGTGGAGCGGCGGGGTGGGCGAGCGGTGGATGCGCGTCCGTGATCGTCGTGGCCCGCTATCGGCCTTGGCCCTCTTTGCGGGATATGCACTCCTCGTCGTGGCCGGACTTCTATGGAGTCTTGGTGCCGTGGATTTCGAGCGGCATCCCGAACCAGATCCGCTCGTAACGGTCCTGCTCGCCGCCAACTTTGTGGGGTTGGTCTGGCGTGTAGGCATGCGTTTCGCTTTTACCGCCCGTGAGTACGGCTGGAGGGAAGGACTCCGAGCCATCCTTCGAATACCCTTGGCCAACCTAATTGCGATCATGGCGGCGCGGCGCGCGGTTGGCGCTTACGCTCGCTGGCTCTTGGGTCGGGCTTCGGCATGGGACAAGACCGATCACGATGAGCATCCGGGCTCGATCGGCGCGTTGCAGAATGTTCGGGCCAATCTCGGATGAGGGGTGCGATGGGGCAGCGCGGACGGCCTCTCATGGTCCTTGGCGCCTTGTTCGTCGGGTGGTTCGGATTCCGGGCGACGTTACTGCAATTGACGCCTGACGTCCGGGCTGCCGCTGACGATGCGATCACGCCCCGATCGGTTACCAACCGAGTCGAACCGAGCTCCCCTCATCTTACGAGCCTCTTTCCCTCTACCGGGACACAGGCCTGGATCGGCAACCGGGTGTCGAGTTCGGGTCTCCCGTCTCAAGCTGCCCGAGTTGCTCTACACCCGAGCTCGCAGCCGCCCTTGATCGAACGGGCAATTCCCGCGCCGCTTGCGCCATCGGGCGAGGGTCCCTCGGCTCAGTTCGCGCCCGGACCCGCCGCAGCGCCTTATCCCGCCGCCCTCCGCCCGGCAGGTCCTGCGCGTTGGTCAGGCGATGGCTGGCTTCTGCTACGCCACGATACCGTCACTCCAGTTCAAGCTGGCTTTCCGAGCTATGGCCGCAGTCAGGCCGGGGCGGTGCTACGGTATCGTCTGACGCCGCTGGGAGGCCGGAACCTACAGGCGCATCTTCGTGCGAGTACCGCGCTCGCCGCACCGCATGAGCAAGAGCTTGCCGCCGGCCTCTCAGCACGCATCCTTCCGCAAGTTCCAGTGAGGGTGGCCCTGGAAGCGCGCGTGGGAGAGTTGTCTCGAGACGCACGGTTCAGGCCGGCCGCCTATGCCGTCACCGAGATACCGCCGGTCGAACTACCGCTGAACACCCGTGGCGAAATCTACCTCCAGGGCGGTTACGTCGGTGGAGAAGGGGCGACGGCTTTTGTCGACGGCCTGGTTCGGGTTCAGCGGACCCTGCGAGGGTTGGACGAGGCGGGCTTCAGCGTTGGCGCCGGCGCCTGGGGCGGGACGCAGAAGGGCGCCGCCCGCCTCGATCTTGGACCCACGGCCACTCAGGCGTTCCGCCTCGGGAAAACGCGCGCAAGGCTCTCTGTCGATTATCGTTTCCGCTTGTCGGGAGAGGCCGAACCGAAAAGTGGACCGGCCCTGACGCTATCCGCCGGTTTCTAGGGCGGCCAACCTTCAATCCGTCGCCCCCATGGGTTAGGTGGCTGCATGGACGTGTACCTGCCCATCGCGAACTTGGCGGTCAACGGACTGGTCATCGTCCTGCTTGGGGCCGGAACGGGCATCCTTTCGGGCATATTCGGCGTCGGCGGCGGGTTCCTGACCACGCCGCTGCTGATCTTCTACGGCGTTCCCCCGACAGTGGCCGCCGCGTCTTCCGCCAGCCAGGTCACGGGCGCGAGCGTTTCGGGTGTTTTTGCGCACACGCGCCGGGGCGGGGTCGACTACCAGATCGGAGCCGTGGGCGTTGCCGGCGGAGTGATCGGAGCGACGATCGGGGCCATGTTGTTCCGCTTTCTGGAATCGCTTGGTCAGATCGATGTCGTCATCAACATCCTCTACGTCCTGATGCTTGGCATGATCGGCGCTCTCATGGGGCGGGAGAGCCTGGAAGCGCTGCGGCAAAGTCGCGGTGCCCGTCCGCGCGCGGCGAAGCGCCGGCACCACCCGCTCGTTGCCGCCCTGCCGATGCGCTGGCGGTTCTATCGCTCGGGCCTCTACATCTCGCCCCTCGCGCCGCTGCTCATGGGCGTTGTCGTGGGCATCCTGACGATGCTGATGGGCGTTGGCGGCGGGTTCATTCTCGTGCCGGCCATGCTCTACATCCTGGGGATGAGCGCCAGCGTGGTGGTCGGCACTTCGCTGTTCCAGATCCTGTTCGTGACCATGGCCGCGACCATGATGCACGCCCTGACCACCAAGGCGGTCGACATCGTGCTGGCCGGGCTGCTGCTGTTCGGTTCGGTAACCGGCGCACAGCTTGGCTCGCGCATTGCGCAGCTGGCCAAGCCTGAACTGTTGCGCTTGCTGCTTGCTGTCCTGGTGCTGGGCGTGGCCTTGCGCATGGCATTCGGCCTGGGCGTAAGGCCTGATGAGGTCTTTACGGTGCTGCCGCTATGATGGGCCGCGTCCTCCTCGCGGCTCTGGCCTTCCTCGCCCTCTCGGGTCAACGGGCGCCGATCCTGGTCCCCGACGTTTCGCAGCACGAAGTGCGGGTTCGCCAGGGTTTCACTGGCACCAACCTGTTGTTGTTCGGCGCAATCCTCGACGCCGACGGTCGCCGGGCGAGCCAGCCCTATGACATTGTCGTGGTACTCAAGGGACCGACGCAACCGATCCTGGTCCGCGAGAAAGGCAAGCGGTTCGGCATCTGGATGAATGCCCAGAGCACGGCGTTCCGTTCGGCACCTTCGTTTTTCGCGGTGGCCAGCTCCCGGCCGATCGACCAGATCGTCGATGAGAGGACGGCTGCGATCTATGAACTGGGGCTCAACTTCCTGCAGCTTTCGCCGACCGGGGCCATTGAACCCGAAGAGCAGGCGCGCTTCACGGAAGGCTTGGTCGATCTTCGCCAGCGCGAGGGGCTGTACAAGGAAGACCCCAAGGGCGTCACGGTCCGCGACGGCGTGCTCTACCAGGCCCGAATCGCCTTGCCCTCCAACGTCATCACTGGCCGCTATACGGCGGAAACCTTTGCCATCGCCGACGGACGGGTGATCGATTCCGCGATTGCCGAGGTGCAAGTCACAAAGCATGGTTTCGAAAGGTTCGTGGCGGATTCGGCGGAAGGGTCGTCGGTTCTCTACGGCCTGTTTGCGGTCTTCCTGTCGCTTCTTATGGGATGGCTCGCCGGCCGCGTATTCGCGCTCGTCTGATTTTTCAGCGCTTTGACGCGATATTAACTCAGGTTGCTTAATCCGGCCCTACTTGGGGTTAAACGGACGTGCCGCATGAGCGAGATGCCGAAGCAGTTCAACACGTTCAACCCGGCTGAAGAGCCGGGAGCGGTTGCCGTGGCGCCAAGGGCACCGCGGGATGCCGCTACAGAGAACGCCATTCAGCCGATCGGCGTGGTCATCGAGATTGCGGGTTCAGGCTCGCAGATCGCGATCGACATGCAGCGCCTGAACGAATGCATGGACGATGCCGACCCCTCGATCGCGCTTGCGGGACAAGTGGGTAGTCAGGTCAAGATCAAGACCAAGGACGGCTGGCTGCTCGCCAGTGTCCGCAACCAACGCCAGGACCGGCGCCGCGATGGCGACAGCATCCTCGCGAACATCGATTTCATGGGCGAGGGCAGCGAAGAAAAGCTGACCGGCCGGATCCACAGCTTCCGCCGCGGTGTCACTCGCTATCCCACGCCAGGTGCGCTGGTCTTTCCGGCAACGACCGAGGATTTGCGCCAGATCTACGCCTCTGACGGCCGCAGCTCGATCCAGATCGGCACCGTCTACCCAACCACCGACATCCGCGCCGGCCTCTATGTCGACGCGATGCTGGGCAAGCACTTCGCCCTGCTCGGCTCGACCGGCACCGGCAAGTCGACGACCGCGGCCCTGATCCTGCACCGGATTTGCGAAAGCGCTCCGCAGGGTCACGTGGTGATGATCGACCCGCACGGCGAATACGCCGCGGCCTTCCGCAACACCGGGGTCATCTACGACGTCGGCAACCTGCAGATGCCATACTGGCTGATGAACTTCGAAGAGCACTGCGAAGTCTTCCTGACCACTAGCGGTAGCGAATTCCAGGAAGATGCGGACATCCTGGCCAAGGCGCTGCTCAAGGCACGCAGCAAGAACCGCCTCGCCGAAACGCTCGGCAAGATCACAGTCGATTCGCCGATCCCCTATCTGCTCAGCGACCTGACCAACATCATCCAGGACGAAGCGGGCAAGCTCGATAAGGCCACCTCGAGCGCGCCGTTCATGCGGATCAAGACCAAGATCGAAGAGATCAAGGGTGACCCGCGCTACCAGTTCATGTTCTCCGGCATGCTTGTCGGCGACACCATGGCGGACTTTATCGGCCGCATCTTCCGCATGCCCGGCCAGGGCAAGCCGATCTCGATCATCGACGTGTCGGGCGTTCCTTCGGACATCACTTCGACCGTGGTCGCCGTGCTCAGCCGCATGGTGTTCGACTTCGCCATCTGGGGCCGCGAGGAAAAGACCCGGCCGATCCTGCTCGTCTGCGAAGAGGCGCACCGCTACGTTCCGAATGAACGCAATGCGGATGGCTCGTCGGTCGGCCGCATTCTCAGCCGTATCGCCAAGGAAGGCCGTAAGTACGGCATCAGCCTCGGCCTGATTACGCAGCGCCCGTCTGACTTGGCCGAAGGCGTGCTGTCGCAGTGTGGCACGATTCTTTCGATGCGCCTCAACAACGACCGCGACCAGGCTTTCGTGAAGGCCGCCATGCCCGAAGGCGCGCGCGGCTTCCTCGATTCCATCCCGGCGCTGCGCAACCGCGAGTGCATCATCTGCGGCGAGGGTGTTTCCATTCCGATCCGCGTGGCGTTCGACAACCTCGAGGAATCGAAGCGACCCGCTTCGGAAGACCCGAGCTTCACTGAGCTGTGGCGCGAAAACGGCGGCGAGGAAGAACGCGTCGTCCGCACCGTGCAACGCTGGCGTGCGCAGGGACGCTAAGCGCTACAGGTTTGGCGCGTAGCGGCCGGCGGGTTCGCCGTCGGCGTTGGACTGCTCCTGCGCTTCTTCGCTCGCCTCGGGCATCGCGTGCTTGCGCCAGCCGGAGTAGTGGTAGAACCCCCAGCCGAGCACCAGGCCTGCCACCGATCCGACCGGGAACGACAGCCAGATCGCGTCCGAACCGATCCAGGGATAGGCCAGGAAATAGAACCCCAGCCGCACCGGATAGAGCGCGACGGCGATGATCATGAGCGGGATCCACACGGCGCCACCAGCGCGCATCGTGGCCGAGTAGACCATGGTCACCCCGAACACCATGAAGCTCCACCCGGCGAGCAGCTGGATATGCCGGGCGAGCGGGACCGCGGGGCTTTCCGGGCCGAGGAACAGCACGAGCGCCGCCCGGTCGAACACCAGCAGCACTACCGTGAGCACGCCGGTCATGACGAAATTGATCATGACCCCACCGCGAGTGATGCTGTCGAGACGATCCCACTTCCCGGCGCCGATGTACTGGGCGGCGATCGCGCTCACCGCGCCGCCGACGGCCATGGCCGGCATCTGGATGTAAGTGAACAGTTGCATCGCCGCGCCATAGGCGGCGGTCATCAGCAGTCCTTCGCGATTGACCAGGCCAACGATGATGATGCCCGACGCGCTCATCACCAGCATCTGTGCGCCCATGGGAATGCCCTTGCTGATAACGAAGGCCAGTTCGTCACGCCGCGGCTTAAGATATCGCAGTTCGGACCCGCGCAGTCGAAGCGGTAGGTCCTTGGCATAGACGTAGATCAGCATGCCCACGAACGAGACCAGGCTGGCGATGATCGTCGAGGTGGCCGAGCCGGCGATGCCCATTGTAGGGAAGGGGCCGATACCCGCGATCAGCACCGGGTTGAGGATAGTGTCGATGGCGACAGTCACACCCATGAAGATCAGCGGCGTGCGCGCGTCACCGGTGCCGCGCAGACCCATGGTCAGGATCACCGACACCATCATGAACGGCATCGAGATGAACATCAGCCGGATGTAGATCAGGGCCAGTGGATAGGCCCCGCCCGGCGTGTGCAGGGCGGTGAGAAGCGCGGGCGCGGTGAGGTAGCCGAGCAGCGCAATCGCCGCCATCAACACGGCAGAGAACCCGACCACCGTACCAAAGGTCTTGCGCGCGCCGTCGATATCGCGGGCGCCGAAGCGCTGGCCGATCTTGACTGTGCCGGCCATGCCGAACCCGAACGCCGCACCGGCGACCAGGAACATGATGATGTTGGCATTCGCCGTCGCCGCCAGCGCCTCTTCACCAATCAGCCGGCCGACCCAGATCGAGTTGATCGTGCCGCTCAGCGACTGCAGGATATTGCTGAGCAGCATGGGTACGCTGAACAGCAGCAAAGTCCTGAAAACGGGGCCTTCGGTGAGGTCACCCTTGAACGGCGAGGCAGCGGGCTTGTTCATGTCCCTCTAGTGTCGCCGTAAAGTTGGATGTGCAAGCGTTTGGACAGAGTCAAATTGTGGGAAAGGCAAAGTTCGGCAAGCCAGCGCTCCCGCGCTTCGAGCGTCCCAGTGTCAGTGCCCTCAGCCATGAGGTAGATGCGCGATGCGGGAATGGCGTAGGTTTCCGCCAGTTTCAGGACTTCCTCAACGTCGGCCGGTTCTGCGACCACGAATTTGAAGAACGCCCGCGGCTCTTGCGCCCAATGGCCGAGGCGTTCCGGGACCAGTGCCAGATCGGCGGGATTGCCGGAGTGAGCGAGCTTGGGGCTGACATTGTACTGGTGGATCAGCGCGTCGAGCGCGGGCGGCGGGGCGACCGAGCCGTTGGTTTCGATCTCGATCGTCATGTCCGGCAGAAGTGCCAGCATCCGGGTGAGGGCGGGGGCCTGCAGTAGCGGCTCACCCCCGGTGACGATCAGGCGGGGCTTGCCGAGCGCGGCGATGCGGGCGGCGACGTCTTCCTCGCTCAGATTGAGCTGGTTGGCCTTGCGGTCGTAAGTCTCCTCGCCTCGGTGCGGGCGGTTGTCGCCCTCGAAATGCCAGGTGTACGGCGTGTCGCACCAGACGCAGGCGAGGTTGCAGCGCGAGAGGCGCACGAAGGCGCACGGCTTGCCCATGCTCGGGCCTTCGCCCTGGAGGGAGCCGAAGATTTCCGGCTCGCCCGGAGTGGTGGTGGCGAGGGTCAACGGCATGGGTGGGCGAGGGGCCGAGTCATGGCCTAGGCCTTGTCAGAAACGGTTCGCGTAGGAAAGTTCTCTAGGTCCTCGCTGCGAGAAGTGCAGCGAGGATGTGAGTCACGCAAAGGCGCGAAGACGTCTTCCTTCGCTCAAATATCTCGTCATTCCCGCGAAAGCGGGAACCCAGGGCGGTGCTACGCGACGAGCCGACTGGGTCCCCGCTTTCGCGGGGATGACGAAGGGAGGGGAGTAGGCCCTTAGCGGCTTTGCGGCTTTGCGTGAGATATTGCGCCGAAGGCGCTCCCACGGCTCAGGAACCTCCTGTGATTACCCCAGCCGCGCCAGCGCCGCTTCCGACCGCTCCGCCTCGGCTGCGTGGTGGGCGTGGTCCGCACGAGCTTTCTCGACCGCTTCGGGCTTGGCCTTCTCGACGAACGCCGGGTTCTCGAGCCGCTTGGCGAGGCTGTCGCGTTCCTTAATCGAGGCCTCGCGAGCTTTGGCCAAGCGAGCCTTCTCCGCCTCGATGTCGATGATCCCATCGAGTGGGATGACGAACGAGTCCGACCCCGCCGAAACCTGCAGCGCGGCGCCCGCTGGGGCGTTTTCGAAGCGAATGCCCGACAGGCGGGCCAGGCGCTCGATGGCGCCGGGGTTCTTCTCGATCGCCGCGCGACCCACCGCTGAGGGCTCGGCAACGAAAGCTTCCAGCTTGGCGCCAGGCGCGATGCCGAGTTCGTTCTTGGCGGCGCGGAGATTGCCGGTCAGGGCGATCAGCCAGTCGACTTCGCCCTTGGCCGCCGCATCGACCGAAGCCTCAGGCGCCGGCCACTTCGCCACGATCAGGTCGAGCTCCCGCTCGCCCTGCGCGTGCCACAGTTCCTCGGTGATGAACGGCATGAACGGGTGCAGCATGACCAGGATCTGGTCGAGCACCCAGCCGGCGACGGCCTTGGTTTCGTCGTCGATCTGGCCCTTGATTAGTTCCAGGTACCAGTCGCAGAACGTCGCCCAGGTGAACTGGTAGATCGCGTTGGCGGCGGCGTCGAAGCGCAAGTCGGCCATGGCCTTGTCGAGTTCGGCCAGCGTTTCGACCACCTCGCCGATGATCCAGCGATTGACCGCGGTAGTGGCTGCGGGCGCCGCAACCGAGGTGCTCGCCCCGATGCCGTTCGCCTGACAGAAACGCGTCGCATTCCAGAGCTTTGTCGCGAAGTTGCGATAACCCTCGACGCGGCTCTCATCCATCTTCACGTCGCGGCCCTGGCTTTCCATCGCCGCCATGAAGAAGCGCAGCGCGTCGGCGCCGAACTTGTCGATCAGGCCGAGCGGGTCGACCACGTTGCCCTTGGACTTGGACATCTTCTGCCCGTCTGCCGCGCGCACCAGGCCGTGGAGATAGAGCCGCTTCCACGGCACTTGTCCCTCGTTGAAGTGCATGCCCTGCATGGCCATGCGCGCATCCCAGAAGAACAGGATGTCGAAGCCGGAGATCAGCAAATCGTTGGGGTAGTGGCGCTGGTAGAGCGTAGCGTCCTCATCCGGCCAGCCGAGCGTGGCGAAGGGCCACAGTGCGGAGGAGAACCAGGTGTCGAGGACGTCTTCGTCCCGCGCGAGCGCCTTGTTGCCCGCGAGCGCCTGCGCTTCCTCCTCGGTCTCGGCGACGAACACGGTGCCGTCGTCCGCGTACCAAGCCGGAATCCGATGCCCCCACCAAAGCTGGCGACTGACACACCAAGGCTGGATGTTCTCCATCCAGTTGAAGAAGGTCTTCTCCCAGCTCTTCGGGACGATCTCGATCCGGCCGTCGCGCACCGCCTGTAGCGGCGGCTGGGCGAGGGTTTCGGCATCGACGTACCACTGGTCAGTCAGCCACGGCTCGATCACCACGCCGCCACGGTCGCCGAACGGGGTCGCGACCACGCGCGGCTCGGCGTCGTGCTCGTTGCCGTCCTTGTCGATGTGCGGGACGAGGAAGCCGAGCTCCTTCATCCGCTCGACCACCAGCTTGCGCGCGTCGAAGCGGTCCTTGCCGAGGAACTCGGCCGGGATCAACCCGTCCTGCGTCTGCTGTACGCGCGCTTCCTCATCGAACATGTTGAGCATCTCGCCGGGCTTGAACCCAGCGCGCTTGCCGACGTCGAAGTCGTTGAAGTCATGCCCTGGGGTGATCTTCACCGCGCCCGAGCCGAGCTCTGGATCGGCATGCTCGTCGGCCACGATCTTGAACCTGCGTCCGGTAATCGGCTGGAGGATCTCCTTGCCGATGACGCTCTTGTAGCGCGGATCCTCGGCATTCACCGCCACGGCCATGTCGGCCAGCATCGTCTCCGGCCGGGTGGTCGCCACCACGATGTGATCGGCACCGTTATCGAGCGTGACCCCGTCGGCCAGCGGATAGCGGAAATGCCAGAAGCCGCTCTTGATATCCTGCGTCTCGACCTCGAGGTCGGAGATCGCGGTCTTGAGCTTGGGGTCCCAGTTCACCAGCCGCTTGTCGCGGTAGATCAGGCCCTGGTTGTAGAGGTCGACGAACACCTTCACCACCGCGCGGGTGAAGTGCGGGTCCATGGTGAATTGCTCGCGGCTCCAATCCATCGAGCAACCGAGGCGGCGCAACTGGCCGGTGATCGTGCCGCCGCTCTCGGCCTTCCACTCCCAGACTTTCGCCACGAAATCCTCGCGCGAATAGTTGGTCCGCTTGTCCTGCTGCAGTTCGAGCTGACGTTCGACCACCATCTGCGTGGCGATGCCGGCGTGGTCGGTGCCGACCACCCACAAAGCGTCCTTGCCACGCAGCCGCTCGTAACGGACGACCACGTCCTGCAGCGTGTTGTCGAGCGCGTGGCCGATGTGCAGGCTGCCGGTTACGTTGGGCGGCGGGTTGACCAGAGTGAAGGGCTGGGCCTCGGGCCGCTCGGGGCGGAACAGGCCGTTGCCTTCCCAATGCGCGTACCATTTCGCCTCAATCGCGGCGGGGTCGAAGGTCTTGGAGAGCTCGTTAGTCATGTCGGGAGGGCCTTTGCCAGCCTCCCCGGCGCAGGGCAATGTCGGGTTTGTCCGGAAGCATTTTCCGCGTTTTGCCGTAGCGTGTTGTTCTTGCCCAGAAAGCGTTTTCGAAGCATAGCATGTTGCTATGCGGGAATGGGCGGACTTCTCTGTAGAAGAAGCGGGCGGCCGCATGACGGTGGTGCTGGAAGGCCCACTGCTGGTTTCCACCATCGCCGTGCTCGACCGCAAGCTGCGGGCGATGACCGATCCGGTGCAGCAGGTCGACCTGTCGCAGACCGGGGACATCGACACTATCGGCGCCTGGACGGTGTACCGGTTCGCCAACGAAAACAACGCGATTATCGTCGGGGCGAGCGAACAAGCCGACGTGCTGTTGCAGGCGGTGCGCGACAGCGCCAGCACCGCCCCGATCGAGCCGCCCCGGCTGCCTCTCATCCCGCGCGTGCTGGACGATACCGGGGGCAAGACCGTTCGGTTCGGCCAGGGCGTAGTTCGGTTCCTGAGTTTCCTGGGTGCGGTGATCGTCGCACTGGGGGCGATCATTCGCCACCCCCGGCGTTTCCGTTATCGCGCACTGGTGCGGCAGTTCGACTTGGTCGGAGTTTCCGCGCTCGGCATTGTCGGGCTGATGAGTTTCTTGATCGGCATCGTGATCGCGCAGCAAGGCGCGGCGCAGCTGCGGCAGTTCGGGGCGGAGATCTACACGATCAACCTGACCGGCCGTCTGTCCTTCCGCGAACTTGGCGTGCTGATGACCGCGATCATGGTGGCCGGCCGCTCGGGTTCGGCCTTCGCCGCGCAGATCGGCACGATGAAGCTGACCGAGGAAATCGACGCGATGCGCACGATCGGCGTCGATCCCCTCGAAGCGCTGATCGTACCCCGCATCCTCGCGGCGGTGCTGATGATGCCGCTGCTGGGCTTCTACGCGGCCTTGCTGGCGATCGTGGGCGGCGCTTTCATCGCCGATCTGACGCTTGGCATTCCCTTCCTGACCTTTCTCAGTCGGATCCAGGAAGTCGTGCCGGTGCACGACTTGTGGGTCGGCCTGGTCAAGGCGCCGGTGTTCGGCCTGATCATCGCGCTCGCCGGGTGTTACCAGGGGATGCAGGTCCAGGGTAACTCGGAGGACGTCGGCCTTCGCACTACCAAGGCTGTGGTGCAGGGCATCTTCATGGTAATTGTGCTCGACGCATTCTTCGCTGTGTTCTTCTCGGAGGTCGGCTGGGGATGATCGACGACGACGAAGACGAGGAACTGCTCGAGGACGTGCTCGAGGACGCGCGCGACGACGTGGTCGGGCATTTCGACGGCGAGTTTCCGATCGAGATCGAAGGGTTGCGCAACAGCTTCGGCACCCAGGTGATCCACGAGAACCTCTCGCTGAAGGTCCGCCGGGGAGAGATCCTCGGCGTGGTTGGCGGTTCGGGTACCGGCAAGTCCGTGCTCATGCGCTCGATCATCGGGCTACAGACTCCCGACGAGGGCGAGATCACCGTGTTCGGCAAGAGCACCATTGGCGTGTTGCCCGACGAAGAAAGCTCGGTCCGTAGCCGTTGGGGCGTGCTGTTCCAGGGCGGGGCGTTGTTCTCGACGCTGACCGTGGCCGAAAACGTGGAGGTGCCGCTCAAGCAGTTCTTCCCTGAGATCGACGCCGAACTGCGGCATGAGATCGCTCGCTACAAAGTGGTGATGAGCGGGTTGCCGGAAGAGGCAGCGGCCAAATATCCGTCCGAGCTTTCGGGTGGCATGCGCAAGCGCGCTGGTCTCGCCCGGGCGTTGGCGCTCGATCCGGAGCTGCTGTTCCTTGACGAGCCCACCGCGGGCCTCGACCCGATCGGCGCGGCAATGTTCGATTCGCTGACGCGAGAATTGACCAATACGCTTGGGCTGACCGTGTTCCTGATCACCCACGATCTCGACACGCTCTACGCGATTTGCGACCGGGTGGCGGTCATCGCCGACAAGGAAGTGATCGCGGTGGGCACGATCCCGGAACTGCTCCAGACCGATCATCCCTGGATTCAGGAGTACTTCAACGGGCCGCGCAGCCGCGCGGCACGGGCAACTTCAGAAGCCGCCGGCCGCGGGAAATCCGTGGACAAGGGCGCTGACGGAAAGGCATAGGGCACGCCGATGGAGACAAGAGCCAACTATGTCTGGGTAGGGGCTATCACCTTGACCCTGCTGGCCGTGGTGCTGGCGGCCATCATCTGGATCGCCGGACTCGGCGCCAACAGCCGCAAGGAATACGACATCTTCTTCCCGCAATCGGTGGCGGGTCTCGCGCGCGGTTCGGGGGTGACCTTCCAGGGCGTCCCGGCCGGCCAGATCAGCCAGATCGAATTGTGGAAGAAAGATCCGGAGTTCGTGCGAGTTCGGGTCCAGCTCGATCCGCAGATTCCGGTGCTCCAGGGCACCACGGCGACGATCTCCGCCAGCTTCACCGGCGTTTCCACGCTCTCGCTCAGCGGCGGCGCAAAAGGCCAGCCGCCGATCACCGAGCCGGGGCCTGAAGGTGTGCCGGTTATTCCCGCCGAACGCGGCGGCCTCGGGCAGATCCTCGCCAGCGCCCCGCTCTTGCTTGAGCGCCTGGCGACGCTGACCGACCGGCTCACCCGGCTGCTTTCGGACGAGAACCAGGCGTCGATCACCGGCATCCTCGGCAACACCGACCGCATGAGCGCCCAGCTGGCCGACATGGCGCCGGAACTGAAGGCGGCGCTGGTCGAACTGCAGGGAACGCTGGCGCAGTCCACCAGGACGCTTAACGCCTTCGAGAAGACCCTCGCGTCGACGGACAGCCTGATCAACCGCGACGGGCAGAGCCTGGCCGCCGAACTGCGCACCACCATGCAACGCGCTCAGGCCGCCGCCACGGCGCTTGAGGCAACGCTCAACGATACGCGTCCCGCAGCCCGCGAACTCGCGAACACGACGCTGCCGATCGCCAACGCCACGCTGCAGGATCTACGCCGGACCAGCGAAGCCCTGCGCGCCGTGACCGAGCGGATCGACAACGGCGGCGCGAGCGCGATCATCGGGGGCAATCGCCTGCCGGACTACAAGCCATGAGGGCCAAGGGAATGCATCACACGCTGAACAGGGGCCTGCTGGCCGCGATGCTGGCACTTCCGCTTGCCGGATGCCTCAGCCTGGGCGGAGAGGTCCCCGACCAACTGCTCACCCTGACACCGCAGAGCCCGGCTCCGGCCGGCACCAACGCGACGGGGCAGGCCAAGGCGGCTATCGTGATCTTCGAGCCCGGCACCGATCAGCGGCTCAACGTCACGCGGGTCCCGGTGCAGATCGACGCTTCGAACGTCGCCTATCTGAAGGACGCGACCTGGGTCGAGAAACCCTCGCGGCTGTTCAGGGACCTGATCGCCGAGACGGTTCGCGCCAAGGGTAACCGGCTCGTGCTCAACGAAGGCGATCTCGGCCATGCGGCGGAGACGCGGCTGTCCGGCCAGTTGCTCGACATGGGTTACGATGTCGCCTCGGGCAGCGCCGTGGTCCGTTTCGATGCGGTGCTACAGATGCCTGACGGCACCGTCCGGTCGCGCCGCTTCGAAAGCCGCATTCCATCAGCGGCCGAGGCGGTTTCGGTAGGTCCGGCGCTGAACCAGGCCGCCAACCAGGTCGCCAGCGAAATCGCCGCCTGGATCGGGTGAACTAATTCCCCTCTCCCAAGGGGAGAGGGCTAATCCCCTGCTAGCCGCGCGAAGGTCACCGCCGCTTCAAACGCGCCTAGCCTCCGGGCGCGTGCGTTCTCGGCTTCGAGATCCCAGCCCCACAGCTCTGCCTGCCAGTCCTGCTCGCAGTTGGCGGCGGCGAACAGCGCTTGGGTGTCGGCCCCATCTTCCAGCGCGGCCAGAGCCACCGTCAGCGAAGCGGCAATCGGCGTCATCGTGCGCAGTGCGGCGAGCGAGAACTCGTCCAGTCCTTCCAGCACCCCCTGCAGACGAGCCAAGGTCGCGTCCGGCTGCGGCCGATGGACGATCCCGCTTACGCGGGTGAAGTGGATGTCCCACCGGGCTTCCGCCGCAGCCAGGACCGGCTCCCACAGCTCAAGCTGGCGGCGATACAAGTGGTCGTCGGGATCCGCGCGATAGCAAAGCGTGTCGGTCTCAGCGTAGCGAAGCAGTTCGGCCACCGTCGCCGCCCGATCGGGCCGCACCTGGTCGATCGCAAAGTCGGCCACATCGCGCATGACGAAGCGGACGGGATCGACTTCCTCGCCTTGCCCGCGCCATTCCTCAGCCAAAGCCTCGGCTAATTCGCGCGTGGGTACGACTTGCGCGCCGCCGCCTTGGGTGCGGATCGGCCGGCCATCGAGGGTAACGCGAAAGCCGCCGTCCACCTCTTCGACCGCGACCTCTTTCCAGAAGCGCTTCATTCCGAAGGACTGCGCCATTTGCGGGCGAGCAGCTGGGGAACCATGAACACCACGAACAGTCCTACGAAAACGAGCGGATATCCGGTCCATTGCGGCGCGGGAAACCTCTCGGCCGTTATGAGCAAGGCCACCACCGTCATCGCCGCACCGGCAAGCCGGGCAAGGATGATGATCGCCCAGCGGCCAAACGCAGCGTCGTCGCTCGCGGGCTCAGACATCGAGCAAGTCTCCTAGTTCCTCTGGCGTCTGCACGACTATTTCGGCGCCGGCCGCGATCAGCTCTTCGGGCGCGTGATAACCCCAGGACACGCCGATCGCGCGGCAGCCTGCCGAACGGGCCATGTCGATGTCATAGACGGTGTCGCCGATCATGATCGTATCGGCCGGTGCCGCCATAGCTTCGGCCATCGCAGCTTCGAGCATCGCCGGATGGGGCTTCGACGGATGCCGGTCGGCGGTCTGCAAGGTCAGGAACAGATCGAACACGCCATGGGTCTGGAGGCAGGATCGCAGCCCGCGGTCGGACTTGCCGGTGGCAACACCAAGCAGCCATCCGGCAACCCGCAGCCGGGCCAGGAGCGCGGGAATGCCGTCGAACAACGGCTCATGGAGCGAACCGTCGAGGCGGGCACCGCGAAAGGCGGTCTTGTAGGCCTCCACCGCGTTGGCCTGGATTTCCGCCGAGGCGTCGGGCGCAAGACGGGCGATGGCTTGCGGCAGGCTTAGCCCGACACTGCGGCGGACGTGGTGCAAGTCGGGCGTGGGCAGGCCGGCCTCGGCAAACGCAGTGAGCATCGCCTTGCAGACCGCGGCCTGCCCATCGCTGAGCGTGCCGTCGCAGTCGAATACGGCGAGGCGGACGGTCACTTACCGCTCTTCCGCGGTTGCGCTCCGCGACCGCGCCGTTCGCCCTTGCGGGCCTTGCGGTATTGCTTGGCGTGTTGCCGCGCGGCCTGCTTCTTGGCTTCGCGTCCCGGCGGGGGCGGGCCCTTCTCAGGCTCTGCCTTGCTGGTGGCGGGATCGAACCCGAGCTGTTCCATGCTCGCTGCGAAGTGCTCGGGCAGCTCGGCCGTCGCATCGATCGAGCCTCCGCCCGGCGCGTCGATGATCAGGCGGCGGGCGTGCAGGTGCATCTTGCGGCTGATCGAGCCGGTCAAGAACGCCTCCTGCCCGCCGTACTTGCCGTCACCCACGATCGGATGCCCGATGGCGGCGAGGTGGACGCGCAACTGGTGCGTGCGACCGGTCAGGGGTTGCAGTTCAACCCAGGCGGCGCGGTTGCCGACGCGATCGATCACCCGATAGCGCGTCCTCGCGGGCTGGCCGTTCTCGGTGTCGACATGCATCTTTTCGCCGCCGGTTCCGGGCTGCTTGGCGAGCGGGGCGTCGATCGTGCCATCGTCGACATCGGGCACGCCGACGACCAGCGCCCAATAGATCTTCTTCGCCGAACGCCCGGAGAAGCGCTTCGAGAAGAACGCGGCGCTGCCCGGAGTGCGCGCGATCAGCAGGACACCGCTGGTGTCCTTGTCGAGTCGGTGGACCAGGCGCGGGCGCGGTTCGTCCTCGTCGGCGAAGGCATCGAGCAAGGCATCGACGTGCATGTGCGTTCCGGTGCCGCCTTGGGTGGCGAGGCCCGGAGGCTTGTTGAGTACGAGAGCCGCGTCGGTGCGCTGGATCAGCATCGCCTCGGCTTGTTCGAGCTGTTCGGCGGTGGGCGGCCGGCGCTTGGGCTTTGGCCGGTCCGTCGATTCGCCGCCCGGCGGGACCCGCAGGACCTGGCCGGCCGTCAGCCTGTCTTCAGGCTTCGCCCGCTTGCCGTCGACGCGAATCTGTCCGGTTCGTGCCCAGCGCGAGACAGTGGCGAATCCCACTTGCGGCAAGTGGCGCTTGAACCAGCGGTCGAGGCGTACGCCTTCATCATCTGCGCCGACGGTGAACTGGCGGACGCCGGGTGTGGGAGTATCGCTCATGCTGTCACCCGCATCACGATGAGGCCCACGTAAAGCGCGGTCAGTCCCGCGAGCACTGAAATCGTGGCGTAAGCAAAGGCGCTTCCGGCCTGTCCGCGTTCGATGAGCACCATCATCTCGAGGCTAAACGCCGAGAAAGTGGTGAACCCTCCGAGCACGCCGACTCCCAGGAGCAGGCGCATCGGCTCTCCGCTTTCGCCGTGGCGGGCGAGCCAGCCGGCCAGCAGTCCCATGGCGCAGCTGCCTACGATATTGACGATCAGCGTTGCCCAGGGAAAGGCCGTCACCACTTGAACGCCAAGCCAGTGAGTCACGCCTCGGCCAAGCTGGTAACGTAGGACCGAGCCTATTGCCCCGCCGAGGGCGACATGGGCGGAGGCGACGAGTGGGGAGGGGGGTGACATGCGGGCCGCCTTAGACGCGCCACCCCCTATCCGCAAATACTGACGGGCAAACTTGCGTTGTGTGCGGGTTTGGCCTATCGGCGCCGACGTTCGAGCCGGACCGTGAGGATTCGGCACGTAAGTCTATTTGCAATTCATATGGTGCAACCCGCCTTGATCTCGCGGGCTCTCCCGTTCCGAATTTGAAAGAGGTAGCTTTAATTTATGCAGATCATGGTCCGCGATAACAACGTCGAGCAGGCCCTGCGCGCGCTCAAGAAGAAGCTGCAGCGCGAAGGCGTTTATCGCGAGATGAAGCTGCGCCGCCACTACGAAAAGCCGAGCGAGAAGCGCGCCCGCGAAAAGGCTGCCGCCGTTCGCCGCGCCCGCAAGCTTGAGCGTAAGCGGATGGAGCGTGACGGGGTAAAGTAAGCCTCGTTGCTTGCCACCCTATCGTAGCTAAGCCAAAGGGGCGTGGGGTTGATACCCGCGCCCTTTTCGCATTCAGGAATCCAGTCATGGCCGAAGTTACTCGCGTTCCCCTGAAGCCGCTTTCCCGCGGTTCGTTGCTGATGCTGTTCCTCGGCATCCTGCTCGGCCTCGCGATTGCGGGCGGTATCGCCTGGTTCACCGCTCCTGCGGGTGTCGACGTTGATGAAGTCGTCGCGGGCAAGGGTGAACACCCGAAGGAAAGCGACGTGGTCTTCGTCCATTACACCGGCAAGCTGAAAGACGGCACGGTGTTCGACAAGTCGCAGGACATTCCGCTTCCGGTCGAAGGCATCCTGCCCAAGGGTACCCCGCTGCCGCTGCAGAACATGCTCCCGGGCTTCCGCGAAGGCATGCTGGAGATGCAGAAGGGCGGCAAGTACGTCCTGACCATCCCGGCCGAGAAGGCCTATGGCGCCAACCCGCCTCCGGGATCGCCGATTCCGGCTAACGCCGACCTGACGTTCGATATCGAGCTGGTTGATTTCATGCCGATGGCCGAGGCTGAGCGTCGCATTCAACAGCTGCAGGCGATGATGATGCAGCAGCAACAGCAGCAGGGCGGCCCAGGCGCGGCTCCGGCCCCTGGCGTCGAAGCTCCGGTCCCGGCACCGGCTCCGGCCCCGACGCCGCAATAAGACGAAGATTCGCCCCGGCCCCCTAACGGGGCCGGGCGATTTCACCGGGTCCTCACGAATTGCTCATGCAATTCGCGGGGTTTGGGGTCATTAACGGCTTCTCGATGAGGAGGGGGCGGAATGACCGAACAGACTGCGTCAGGCGATCACGTCGACGTTTCCGGAACCACGGATCAAACTTCGCCGCACGACTGGCCGCTGCGCCCGTGGATCCTCGCGGCGCTGCTGGGCCTTGCCGGCCTGCTGATCCACTTCGCCACAAAGGATAGTGAGCAAGTTGCCTGGCGCATGGCGCTGGCGGCGTTCTTGTTCTTCGGCCCGATCGCCGCCGGCTTTACGCTTGAGCGAGAGCGCTGGAAGGAGCCGGCGATCTTCTCGGTAGGGGTCGGTCTCGTCATGGCAGGGCTGACGTGGCGGGCGGTGCGCTACGGCGAATACCTCCCGGATGAGCAATACGGCTTCGCGGCGGGTGTGGTGGCGACAGCTCTCGCTCTCCCGCTGTTCCAGGCAGACTTCCACCGCCGGCGACTGAAGACGCCTTACCGCGAGATCTACGGCCATGTCTGGACCGACGTGATCAGCGCTGCGGGCGCGCTCGCGTTCACTGGGCTGTCGTGGGTCGTGCTTGCGTTGATCTCGGAGCTATTCCGCCTGCTCAAGATCGATCTTCTGCATAACCTGATGGACCAGGCGTGGTTCGGCTGGACCTTCTCCGGCCTCGCCGCCGGCGCCGCTCTCGGCACTATCCGCAACCAGCTCAAGGTGCTGGCGACGATGCAGACGGTCGTGCTGCTGGTGGCTTCGCTCCTGGCGGTGCCGCTGGCGGTGGGTCTGGTAGTGTTCCTGCTCGCTACCGCCGTCTCCGGCCCGCAAGTGCTGTGGGACGCTACCCGTAGCGCTACGCCGCTCCTGCTCGCTTGCGCGGCGGGTTCCTTCGTGCTGGCGAACGCGATAGCGCGCCAGGACGACGAGGCGATGACCCGCTCGCGGGTGATGCGTATCGCAGGGCTGGTCCTCGCCGCGGTGATCCTGCCGCTGGCGGTATTCGCCGCGTTCTCGATGGGCCAACGCCTCAACCAGTACGGCCTCGCTCCCGAGCGCCTGTGGGGGCTCGTCGCCATCGTCGTCGCTTGTGTTTGCGGTGTTGGCTACTGGGTGGCGCTCATACGGGGGCGGAGGACGGGCTGGGCGACGCAAATGCGCTCGGCAACTTTCCACTTCGGTCTGTTCGTATGCGGGTTAGCGGTGTTGCTGGCACTGCCGATCCTCGACTTCGGGGCGATTTCGACGCGGAGCCAGGTCGCGCGTCTGGAGAACGGACGAGTGAAGCCTGCGAAGTTCGACTTTGCGGCCCTGCGTTGGGACTTCGGCGAGCCGGGGAAACGGGCGCTGCAACGCCTGGTAAAGGACAGCAACGCCGACATTGCCGAACGGGCGCAACTCGCTTTGGCTCAGGCGGAGCGAACTTATCCCGGTTATGATCACTCCATCCGGACCGACAACGAAATCGAACTGAGGATGCAGCCCGAAGACGCCGAGTTGCGCCGTCTCGTCCTCGACTATTTGAAGACCGACCAATATTGGTGTCGAGAAGGCTGCGTGGCTGTCGACCTCGGACGCAGCGCTGACGGAGTTAGGCGTGTCGCGCTCCTCGAGGGGGCTGAGCTTTACGGATATTTGACCTTGCTGATCGAAGACGGCAAACCTGCGGTGAAGGCTCCGGATCGTCGCGTTCAGTCCGTCCCCCTACGCAACAATTCGCAGATGGAAGTCCGCCCCGTAACGGAACGGTATCTGTTTATTGACGGAAAGCGCCTCGGCAACCCGATAGAATAACCACCGCGCCGCTTGAAGGCAGCCCTCCACCCCGCTAACGCGCGGCAATGTCTGTCACACGCGAAACCGTGGCGAAAATCGCCTCCCTGGCGCGCATCCGCATGGGCGAGCAGGAGCTCGACCGGATGGTGCCCGAATTGAATGGGATCCTTGAGTGGGTCGAACAGCTCGGCGAGGTCGACTGTTCCGGCGTCGAACCGATGACTGCGGTGATCCCGCAGAAGCTGCGCTTGCGCGATGACGTGGTCGATGCCGACCCGCTCACCGGCGGCGGCGTGCGGGAAGAGGTGCTGGCCAATGCGCCGGCGCCTGAACATGGATTTTTTGGCGTGCCGAAGGTGATCGAATAATGACTGAGATCACCGAACTCGGCGTCGCGGCGATCCGCGACGGTGTCGCCTCGGGCGAATTCACCGCGCGCGAAGCGGCAGAGGCGTTCAACGCCAATGTCGCCGCGGCCAGCCAGCTCAACGCGTTCATCGTGACGACGCCCGAAAAGGCGCTCGAAGCCGCGGACAAGGTCGATGCCGACCGCGCCGCGGGCAAGCCGCTCGGCAAGATGGCCGGCGTGCCGATCGGTATGAAGGACTTGTTCGCCACCGACGGCGTGCAGACCACCGCGGCGAGCCACATCCTCGAAGGCTTCAAGCCCGAGTACGAAAGCACCGTCAGCCAGAAGCTGTGGGATGCGGGCGCGGGCATGCTCGGCAAACTCAACCTCGACCAGTTCGCGATGGGTTCGTCGAACGAGACCAGCTACTTCGGCAACGTCATCAGCCCCTGGCGCCGCAACGATGGCGGCAACGCGGCGCTCGCGCCGGGCGGTTCCTCGGGCGGCAGCAGCTCGGCGGTCGCGGCGCGGCTGTGCCCGGCGGCGACCGGCACCGACACCGGCGGCTCGATCCGCCAGCCCGCCGCCTTCACCGGCATTTCCGGCATCAAGCCGACTTACGGCCGCTGCAGCCGCTGGGGCATCGTCGCCTTCGCCAGCTCGCTCGACCAGGCCGGCCCGATGGCGCGCGATGTCACCGACTGCGCGATCATGCTCGAGACGATGGCCGGGTTCGATCCCAAGGATTCGACCAGCCTCGACATGCCGGTGCCCGAATGGGCCGCCTCGCTCGACGCCAACCTCAAGGGCAAGAAGGTCGGCATTCCGCGCGAATACCGGATGGATGGCACCGACGAGGAAATCCTCAAGTCGTGGGACCAGGGCATCGCCTGGCTCAAGGACGCCGGTGCCGAAGTCGTGGACGTCAGCCTGCCGCACACCAAGTACGCGCTTCCGACGTACTACATCGTCGCCCCCGCCGAAGCTTCGAGCAACCTCGCCCGCTATGACGGCGTGCGCTACGGCCTGCGCGAGCTGCCCGACGGCGCCAACCTGCAGGACATGTACGCCGCCACCCGCGCCGCCGGCTTCGGCGACGAGGTCAAGCGCCGCATCCTGATCGGGACTTACGTGCTCTCGGCCGGGTTCTACGACGCCTACTACACCCAGGCGCAGAAGGTCCGCACCTTGATAGCGCGCGACTTCGAGCGGGCCTGGGCGGACTGCGACGTGATCCTCGCCCCGACCACCCCGACCGCGGCCTTCCCGCTGGGCGACAAGGTCGACGATCCGCTGGCGATGTATCTGAACGACGTGTTCTCGGTCCCCGCCAGCCTGGCCGGCCTGCCGGCAATGTCGGTGCCTGCCGGACTCAACTCCGACGGCCTGCCGCTCGGGCTGCAGATCATCGGCAAGGCGTTCGACGAGCAGGGCGTGCTCAACGCCGGCCTCGCGATCGAGCAGCGCGCCGGGTTCACCGCTAAACCGGAGAAGTGGTGGTAACCACCCCGACCCACACCCCCGGCCAGCATCAGGGCGAGCGCTTCATCGCGCTCGACTCCCTGCGCGGACTCGCGGCCGTTATGGTCGTGGTGTTCCACATGGGCGCCTTCGGCCTCATCGCGAGCCTTGAGGTGTTCCGCCACGCCTGGCTGATGGTCGATTTCTTCTTCGTCCTCTCGGGCTTCGTGATCGCCGCCAGCTATGGCGACAGGCTCGCCGGAGGGTTCTCACGTACGCGGTTCATGCTCTTGCGGCTCGGGCGTGTTGTGCCGCTCCATGCGGCGACGGTGCTGGCCTTCCTGGCGTTCGAGGTGCTGTTCGTGCGCCTGGTGCTGCACCAGAACCATGACGTGTTCTATTTCTGGCGCGGGTTCCTGCTGCTCGATGGTTTCGCCGAGCATACTGGAAATTTCTACGCGCCGGTCAGCTGGTCGATCTCGGTCGAGGTCATGCTTTACCTTGCCGCCGCCGTCCTGTTCAGCCTCGGCCGAACCGGCCTGGCGATCGCGGTTGCCGGGGCTACCGCAGCGCTGCTCGCGATGGCGACGGGCTGGAACCACACCGGCTTTGGCATCCTCCTCCAGCGCGGTGTGCTGGGCTTCTCGCTCGGCGTCCTGTGCTTTGCGGTTCACCGCCGGTGGAATTGGCGGATCGACGTGGCGTCGGTCACGGCCCTGGAACTGGCCCTGATCGCCGCGGTGACCTGGCTGCTCGTCGAGATGCCCTTCGGCCGCTTCACCACGATCGCATCCTATCCGCTGTTCGCCGCCACGGTGCTGGTCTTCGCTCGCGACCGCGGCTGGGTGAGCCGGTGGCTGCAGCTCGGCCCCTTGGTGTGGATCGGGACGCTATCCTACTCGATCTACATGACCCACATGCTGCTGCTCCGGCCGCTCAACCGGGCCATGCCGATGGTGCTCGAAGCGTTCGGCAGGCAGGACCTGATCGGCAGCCCGTCGAACAGTTTTGGCCTTCTCACCATGGAACTGGGCGACACGGCGGAGACATTCGTGACGATCGGCCTCGTGGCGCTGGTGCTGGTGATGTCGAACTACAGCTGGCGCTATCTCGAAGAGCCGGCTCGCCAGTGGTCACGGCGCCAGGCGAAGCGGTGGGCCGACGCTCGGGCTGAACAAGGCGCCGTCCCGGCTTAAAACACCGCCATCGCGGCGTGCACGATCAGGGCGATCAACACCAGGCTCGACAGCACGAAGATCACGAAGCGCACCGTCACCTTGTTGACCGTCGCCTGCACTAGCGAGTGCACCACCCGCAGGGCCACATAGGCCCAGCCGAGCAGGGCGTTCAGCCCGTCGCCCGCGCCCACGATCGCCAGCACTATCGCCACCGCGTAGAACACGGTCGGCGCTTCATGCAGGTGGTTGTAGTTATGCGCTTTCCACTGCACTTGCGCCGGCAGCACGGCGTCGAGCGACTTGCTCGGATCGCGCACCAGATCGTCAGGATCGACCTTGGCGGCCATGAGCGCGGGGATACGCGTGGCGTACATCCACAACCACATCACCATGGTCCAGGCGGCCAGCGCCACCACCGGCTGCAGGATTGCCATTCCAACCATCGTCGGCCCCCCCTTGTCTTGTATCCCGACAGCCTAGCGAAGCCGGCGCGGTCCGCAAGATCGCACGCCCATCCACATCAGGCGCATCTAACGCTTTCCTACTTGGGAATGGCGCATTATCGGCTGGGGCATGACTGAATCCACTTATCGCATTCGTGGCGCCACCGGTGACTGGGAGGTCGTGATCGGCCTCGAGGTCCACGCCCAGGTTACCAGCAAGGCCAAGCTCTTCTCCGGCGCGGCGACCGAGTTCGGGGCCGAGCCCAACGCGCAAGTCAGCCTGGTCGACGCAGCGATGCCGGGAATGCTGCCAGTGCCGAACCGGGAGTGCATCCGCCAGGCGGTGCGCACCGGCATGGCGATCGACGCGCAGATCAACAAGTGGAGCCGGTTCGACCGCAAGAACTACTTCTACGCCGACTTGCCGCAGGGCTACCAGATCAGCCAGCTCTACCACCCGCTGGTTGGCGAAGGCTCGCTGGTGGTCGAGGCCGACGAAAAGGCAGGCATCCCCGCTGACAAGCGCATCGGCATCGAGCGCATCCACGTCGAACAGGACGCGGGCAAGCTCATGCACGACCAGCACCCGACGATGTCCTATGTCGACCTCAACCGCTCGGGCGTGGCGCTGATGGAGATCGTCAGCCGGCCGGATATGCGCTCGCCGGCAGAGGCGGGGGCCTACGTCCGCAAGCTGCGTTCGATCCTGCGCTATGTCGGCAGCTGCGATGGCAACATGGAAGAAGGCTCCATGCGCGCCGACGTCAACGTCTCGGTGCGCAAGCCGGGCGACGAGTTCGGCACGCGGACCGAGACCAAGAACGTCAACTCGGTGCGCTTCGTCATGCAGACGATCGAGCACGAGGCACGCCGCCAGGTCGACCTGATCGAGGACGGCGGCAAAGTGGTCCAGGAAACCCGCCTGTTCGATCCGGGCACCGGCACCACGCGTTCGATGCGCAGCAAGGAAGACGCGCACGATTACCGCTACTTCCCCGATCCCGACCTGCTGCCGCTGGAGCTGGACGACGCGTTCCTCGACGAATGCCGCAACAGCTTGCCGGAACTGCCAGACGCCAAGTGGACGCGTTATGTCGAGCAGCTGGGGCTGAGCGCCTACAACGCGCACGTCCTGACCGCTGAGGTCGAGACTGCCCGCTGGTTCGAGGCGCTATTGCTCGAGACCGCGACCGCGCAGGGCAAGCAGCCTGCCGAGGTTGCCAAGCAGGCGGCCAACTGGCTGATCTCGGAGTTCTTCGGCGCGCTGAACAAGGCTGGTCACGAACTGGAAGACAGCCCCGTCAATTATGCCCAGGCGGCGGAGCTGCTGGCGCTGATCGGCAAGGGCACGATCTCGGGTTCGATCGCCAAGCAGGTGCTCGAAAAGATGCTCGAGACCGGCGACGGCGCTACCGCGATCGTCGAGCGCGAAGGGCTCAAGCAGGAAAGCGACAGCGGCGCTATCGAAGCCGCGGTCGACAAGGTCCTCGCCGACAATGGCGACAAGGTCGAGCAGTACCGCGCGGGCAAGGAAGCTCTGTTCGGCTTCTTCGTCGGCCAGACGATGAAAGCCATGCAGGGCAAGGGTAACCCGCAGATGGTCAACGAGGTGCTGAAGGCTAAGCTGGGGTAGGCCTCGGCCTTACCGGTTAGCGCTCACCAGGTTCAGTGCAATCGACTGCCCCGGCGGCGGCAGCGGATTGTGTGTGTCGGTGATCCACAGCATCCGGCCGCCGGAGTCATCGATACGCGCGAAGACCGAGTAGGTCCGCCTTGGCTCGATCTTCGCCGGATCGTATTTCAGCGAGAATGGGATCGGCACCTGGCGCCCTTCGGATTTGAACTCCGTCGAAGCGATAGTGACCGAGGGCGCATCCTGCAGGCTGACGTCGCGGATCTGCACAGTGATGACTGCATCCGGGACCAGGGCGATGCGTTCGCGATAGGCAACGGTGCCTTCCAGCGTGACGTGGCCAGCTGTCGAACCGCCGCCGCCGGAGGACGTTGAACAGGCGGCGAGGCCAATGGCCAGCAACATGGCTGAATAGCTGCGATGCATTCGGTGCCCTCCAGTTAAGCGATACCGGATGAACCGACGCTTGCGGCTAGCGTTCCCTGTTGTGAGGAGCCCCTCCACCCATCCGCTGCGCGGATGGTCCCCCTCTCCGAGCGAGCTCGGGGAGGATCTAAGCTCGGCATTTCTCAATCCTCCCCGAGCTTGTCTCGGGGAGGTGTCGCGCCCCGGAGGGGCGTGACGGAGGGGCAATCCCGTATGATCCCTCTAGCCACGACGCCAGCACCAGAGCAGAGGGAGCGGATGTCGCTTTCCATCGTCCTCGTCCAACCCGAGATCCCCCACAACACCGGCGCGGTCGGGCGGACTTGCGTGGCGCTCGACCTCGAACTGGTGCTCATCCATCCGCTGGGCTTTGAAATCACCGACAAGCAGGTGCGTCGGTCGGGGCTCGACTACTGGCAGCACGTGCGCCTGAGCCAGTTCGCCAGCTGGGACGAGTTCATCACGGAACGCGCCCCCCGCCGCGACCAGCTTTTCCTGTTCGAGGAATTCGGCGCGCGTTCATTCCAGGAGCCTGAGTACCCGGACGACGCCTACCTGGTGTTTGGTCGGGAAACCAAGGGCTTGCCGGAGACGATCGCTGAGCCGCTGGCGGATCGCCTGTTCCGCCTGCCGATGCGCTCGCAGCACATCCGCTCGCTCAATCTCTCTAACACCGTGGCAGTGGCGGCCTATCAGGCGCTGCGCGGCAAGCTCTAGAGATCCTCAGCCTTCAGGTACTGGATCGGCATCCCCAGGCCGGCCAGCTGGCTGTCGATGTGCTCGCGGTCACCCACCACGATGATGACGAGGTCGTCAGGCGAGAGGTACTGCCTCGCCGCCGTGTCGATCTTCCCAGCGTCGATCGCCCGGTAGATGTCGGGCAACTGCGCCTGATAGTTGTCCGGGCGGTCGAACTGCTGGTTGCCAAGCAGTGCGTTCAGGACCTGGCTGTTGGTCTGGTAGCGGTTGGGAAGCCCGCGCACGTTGCCTTCGGTCACGCGCTGCAGCTCGGTTGCGTCGACGCCCTTGCTGGTGGCGAAGGCGCTCATATCGTCGAGGATCAGGCGGATTGAATCCGCGGTCCGGTCGGACTGCACCGGGGTGAACACCGTCAGCGCCACCGGTCCGGTCACGCCGGTGATCCCGCTGCGAATGCCGTAAGTCCAGCTCTTCTCTTCACGCAGGTTCATGTTGAGGCGCGAAAGGAAGCCGTCACCGATCACTTCGTTGGCGAGGTCGAGCGCTTCCATGCCCTGCTGCGTTCCTTCGAGCGGCAGCACGCGGGCGAGGAGCAGGACCGACTGCGGCGAGTTTGGCCGGTCGATCACGACCAGCTTGCGCTGGGCGGTCGGCGTGGCGGCGGCAAGGTTCTTGACCGGCTTGGCTGACGCGGGAGCCTTCCAGTCGCCGAACGCCGTTTCGAGAGCCGGCACCAGTTCCGCCATCGTCACGTCGCCAACGACGGTGATGCGCGCCGTATCGGGGCGCAGCCACTTGTTGTGTTCGGCACGCAGGTCCGCCGAAGTCAGCGCTTCGATGACCGAGGCCTTTCCGGTCCCACCGACCGATCCATAGGGATGCGCGTCGCCATAGATCAGCGGCCCGAGCGCGCGTTGGGCGAGGCTCGAAGGATCGGCCTGCTCCTGGGCGATCTCGGCCAGGCGCTGGTCCTTCACCCGCGCGACTTCGGCCGGTTCGAAGGCCGGGTTGCGCACGATGTCGGCCATCAGTTCGAGCGAAGGCAGGAGATTGGCCGTCAGCGCGGTGAGCGAGACCATGCTGTCATCGGTCGAAGCACCGCTGCCGATCGAGGCGCCGAGCCGTTCCTGCGCGACCGCGATGTCGAGCGCGGTACGGGTCTTGGTGCCTTCCTTGAGCAGCTCCATCATCAGCGTCTGCGTGCCCGCGCGCGCGCCGCCGTCTGCAGCCTCACCGGCATCGAACGACATGGCGAGCGAGACTTTGGGAATGGCCGTGCGGCGAGCGAGAGTGACTTCGATGCCGTTGGACAGGCGGGCGTGCTCGACTTGCGGGAAAGTCAGCGCACCGACCGGAGCTACCGGCGGATAATCGCGCTTTGGCCCCTCGGCGAGCGCCGGGGCGGGAGCCTTGGCGTCGGGTGCGGGCGGAGCCACGGTGCCTTCGTCACCCCAGCCGCCCATGGTCGCGCCGTCTTCGGTCCGGTCGCCTGGAACGATCGAGAGCGTGTAGGCCGGGCGGGACAGCCAGCGCTGCAGCGCTGCCTGGACCTGGGTCGGCGTCAGCGAGGCGAGTTCGGTCATTTCCTTTTTGTAGTTCGCCGGATCGCCGGCGTAGATCAGGCCCTCCGCCAGCGTTGCGCCCTTGCCCGAGAAGCCACCGACCTGTTCGAGCAGGCCGATCTGCGACGAGACCAGCTGCGTCGCCGCGCGCTTGAGTTCATCCTCCGTCGGACCTTTCGCGAGGAGTTCCGCGATGACCTGGTCGAAGCGCGCCTCGGCCTTGGCGGGATCGACGCCTGGCTTGATGTCCATGGTTGCCTGGAGGAAGCTCAACTTCTCGAACTGCTGGGCACCGGCGCTTACGCTCACCGCCAGTTGTTCATCTCGCACCAGCACGTTGTCGAGCCGCGAGCTCGCAAGTCCGCCGAGGACGTGGAGGCCGACTGCGAGCGGCACGGCATCGGGATCGGTCCACGAAGGACCGGCCCAGGTGCGATAAAGGCGCGTGACCGGAATTTGATCGGCCATTTCTTCGCGCACCGGAGCGGCCAGGGTGACGGGCTCGGCAGCCACCTGGCTGATTTCGGGGCCGCGCGGGATGTCGCCGAACCAGCGTTCGACCATCGGCCGGGCGGTGGCGGCGTCGATGTCTCCGGCCAGCACCAGCACGACGTTGTTGGGCGCGTAGTTGTCGGTGAACCACTGGCGCACGTCGGTCAGGCTCGCGGCATCGAGATCGGCCATCGAGCCAATGGTCGAGTGGCGATAGGGGTGGCCGACAGGGAACAGCGCGTCGCCGATCTTGTAGTCGACTAGGCCATAGGGCTGGTTGTCGCCCTGGCGCTTCTCGTTCTGGACCACGCCGCGCTGCTTATCGAGCTTGTCCTGCGTAACCGCGCCGAGCAGGTGGCCCATGCGGTCGCTTTCCATGAACAGCGCCAGGTCGAGCGCGCCGGTCGGCACGGTCTCGACGTAGTTGGTGCGGTCGTACCAGGTCGAACCGTTGGTGCTGGTCGATCCTGCCGCCTCCAGCGGGATGTCGAAGTTCTCGACGTTCTCGCTGCCGCCGAACATCAGGTGTTCGAACAAGTGGGCAAAGCCGGTGCGGCCGCGCGGTTCGTTCTTGGAGCCGACGCGGTAGTAGATCGTCACGCCGACGACAGGGCTCTTGCGGTCGGTGTGGACGATCGTCGTCAGACCGTTGGGGAGCGTGAAAGTCTCGTACGGAATGTCGACTTCCGCCACGAGCTGCGACAGCGGTGCGGCTTGTGTCGCGGGCGCCTGGGCACCGGCTGGCCCCGTAATCGCAAGCGAGACGGCGAGGGGAAGGGTGAGCAGACGGTAGAATGGCTTCATTCGCGATGGATAGCACGCCGCACTGAAGGTGCCAGCCGCGGAATCGGCGGTTGATCGAGCGGTATCCGCTCTTCGCCCAACCAGAGGGCCACGATCAGTCATTTCGAGGGCTGGCACGGCGGGCCAATGTCCCTTAACTCCTCACGCTCGAAGGAGAGGTCATGGCTGAAATCACCCCGCGTCCGCCGCTACCGCCGTTCACTGCCGACACGGCAGCCCAGAAGGCGCGCATGGCGGAAGATGCCTGGAACGGCCGCGATCCCGAGCGGGTTTCGCTCGCCTACACTCCCGACAGCAAGTGGCGGAACCGGGCCGAGTTCGTAGAGGGGCGAGCGCAGATCGTCGCGTTCCTCCAGCGCAAGTGGGCGCGTGAGCTTGAGTACCGCCTGATCAAGGAGCTCTGGGCCTTCACCGACAACCGCATCGCCGTGCGGTTCGCATACGAATGGCGCGACGACAGCGGCTCCTGGTTTCGCTCATACGGGAACGAGAACTGGGAGTTCGACGAGCACGGCCTGATGCGCCTGAGGATCGCCAGCATCAACGACCTGCCGATTGCTGAGGGCGAACGCAAATTCCACTGGCCCCTGGGCCGCCGGCCGGACGACCATCCCTGCCTGTCGGAACTTGGGCTTTGAGGAACCCGTTATCCGAAGGTCAGGTCGACGTACGATCCACTGAAATAGGACACTAATACACCCGCCACTCTTGCGTTGCCCAACCGCGAAACCATCTTAGGCCGGACAGGATTTGAGGGGCTTCCATGAATCTCGAAAAGTTCACCGATCGCGCCAAGGGCTTTCTCCAGGCCGCACAGACTGTCGCCATTCGCCTGAGCCATCAGCGCATTACGCCCGAGCACCTGCTCAAGGCGCTGCTTGACGACAGCGAGGGCATGGCCGCGCAACTGATCCAGCGGGCAGGCGGCGATGCCAGGGTTGCGGTCGACGGGGTCGATGCAGCGCTGGCCAAGATTCCCGCGGTTTCGGGCGCCGGTGCGCAGTCCACGCCGGGCCTCGACAACGACACGGTCCGCATCCTCGACCAGGCCGAGCAATTGGCCACCAAGGCGGGCGACAGCTTCGTCCCCGTCCAGCGCATCCTGCAGGCTCTTTCGCTCGCCACGACCACAGCGGCGGGGCAGGCGCTGAAGGCGGCGCATGTCGATCCTAAGGCGCTCGAACGGGCGATCCAGGACGCGACCGGTGGACGCGAGGCGCACAGCTCCTCGGCCGAGGAAAGCTACGACGCGATGAAGAAGTACGCGCGCGACCTGACCCAGGCGGCGCGGGACGGCAAGCTCGACCCGGTGATCGGCCGCGACGAGGAAATCCGCCGCACGATCCAGATTCTCGCTCGTCGCACCAAGAACAACCCAGTCCTGATCGGCGAGCCCGGCACCGGCAAGACCGCGGTGGTCGAAGGCCTCGCGCTGCGCATTGCCAACGGCGACGTGCCCGACAGCCTCAAGGGCCGCAAGCTGATGAGCCTCGACATGGGCTCGCTGATCGCTGGGGCAAAGTACCGGGGCGAGTTCGAGGAACGGCTCAAGGCCGTGCTTGACGAGGTCAAGGGCGCCGAGGGCGACATCATCCTGTTCATCGACGAGATGCACACGCTGATCGGTGCGGGCGCATCAGAAGGTTCGATGGACGCGGGCAACCTGCTCAAGCCGGCCCTGGCCCGCGGCGAGTTGCACTGCATCGGGGCGACCACGCTCGACGAGTACCAGAAGTACGTCGAGAAGGACGCCGCGCTGCAACGCCGCTTCCAGCCCATCTATGTCGACGAGCCGAGCGTCGAGGATTCGATCTCGATCCTCCGCGGGCTCAAGGAGAAGTACGAACTGCATCACGGCGTGCGCATCACCGATGGCGCGATCGTGGCCGCGGCGCAGCTGTCCAACCGCTACATCTCCGACCGCTTCCTGCCCGACAAGGCCATCGACCTGATGGACGAAGCCGCCAGCCGCATCCGCATGGAGGTGGAGAGCAAGCCCGAGGAGATCGAAGGGCTCGACCGGCGGATCATCCAGCTCAAGATCGAAGAGACCGCGCTCGCCAAGGAGAAGGACCAGGCGTCCAAGGACCGGCTGACGGCCCTGCGCGAAGAGCTGGCCAACCTCGAGCAACAGTCCTCGGAACTGACCACGCGCTGGCAGAACGAGCGTGACAAGATCCACGCCGGGGCGAAGATCAAGGAGCAGCTCGACCAGGCTCGGATCGAGCTCGAACAGGCGCAGCGCACGGGTGACCTCGGCCGGGCGGGAGAGCTGTCCTACGGGCGGATACCCGAACTCGAAAAGCAGCTTGCTGAAGCGCAAGGGCACCAGGAAAACGCCTTGCTGCGCGAAGAAGTCACCGAGGACGACATCGCCGCGGTCGTCAGCCGCTGGACCGGCGTGCCCGTCGACAGGATGATGCAGGGCGAGCGCGAGAAGCTGCTCAAGATGGAAGAGGTCATCGGCAAGCGGGTGATCGGCCAAGAGCAAGCGGTCGAGGCCGTATCCAAGGCCGTGCGCCGCGCGCGAGCTGGCTTGCAGGACCCCAACCGGCCGATCGGCAGCTTCCTGTTCCTCGGCCCCACGGGCGTCGGCAAGACCGAACTCACCAAGGCGCTCGCCGCATTCCTGTTCGACGACGACACAGCGATGGTCCGCATCGACATGAGCGAGTTCATGGAGAAGCACGCGGTCGCGCGTCTGATCGGCGCACCTCCGGGCTACGTCGGCTACGAGGAAGGCGGCGTGCTGACCGAGGCTGTTCGGCGGCGGCCCTATCAGGTCGTGCTGTTCGACGAAGTCGAAAAGGCGCACCCGGACGTGTTCAACGTCTTGCTGCAAGTGCTTGATGATGGGCGGTTAACCGACGGTCAGGGCCGGGTGGTCAACTTCTCCAACACGCTGATCATCCTCACCAGCAACCTCGGCAGCCAGTACCTCTCCAACCTGGACGAGGGGCAGAAGGTCGAGGACGTCGAGCCGCAAGTGATGGAAGTTGTGCGAGCGCATTTCCGTCCGGAGTTCCTCAACCGGCTGGACGAGATCATCCTGTTCCACCGCCTGGCGCCCGAACACATGGCGCCGATCGTCGACATCCAGGTCGAGCGCGTGCAGCGCTTGCTCAAGGACCGCAAGATCACGCTCGAACTGACCGATGCGGCGCGGCGCTGGCTGGGGAGGGTCGGTTACGATCCGGTCTACGGCGCCCGGCCGCTGAAGCGGGCTGTGCAGCGATACCTGCAGGATCCCTTGGCGGAAATGCTGCTCGCGGGCGAGGTGCCCGATGGCACGACGGTCAAGGTCGACGAGGGCGACGGGGTGCTCAACATCACCGTCGCCTGACGGCAAAGTACTCCCCCGCCGCCTGGGCCTTCACGCTTGGAGCGCGGCGGCGATGCCTCTAGGCTGTGCCCAGGAAGTCGGCACTTCCGCGCCGGCAAGACATGAGGCGTCTGGATGACCAAGCGGTGGATTCTGGGAACGGGAGCGGCTGTGTTGGCCGTACAAGGAGCAGCGGCCTGGGCCGCGCCGACAGTCGAGGAATGCCGCGTCATTCCGGACCGAGAGAAGCGCCTCGACTGCTACGATCAGATTCCGGTGGCGACGCCGGTTAACCCGGCGCAGGCGGCGACCGATCGGCAGGCCGAGCAGGAACGGAACTTCGGCCTCGCCGAAAGCGCGAAACCGCAAGAGGAGCGCGCCGAAGCGGCAGAAGTTACGGCGAAGATCGTCAGCGTCAGAGACGGTCGCTCGGGCAAGATCATTGAGCTGGACAACGGCCATGAGTGGCAGATCACCAGCAATGGCAATCTCCAGCGCTGGCTGAAGCCCGATCAGGTCGCGACCATCAAACGCGGAATGCTGAGCGGTTATCGCCTGACAATTGAGGGCGTGACAGGATCGGAAACCCTGCGCCGTCTTCAGTGATCTAGAGTTTGCGTGATTGACCCGCCGCCTTTGGCGCGGGACACAAAAAAAGGGTGGGACTTTCGTCCCACCCTTTCTTTTTTGTCGGTCCGTTCGGATTAGAAGGTGAGCTTGGCACCCGCATAGAAGCGGCGGCCGAGCGGATCGTAGGTACCGGTGTCGCTGTCCTGGCCCGTGGTCGAGCCGGGGATCGTGCCGAAGTAGATCGGATCGTTGTCGAGCAGGTTGTCTGCACCGACGAAGAATTCCATCTTTTCGTTCACGAAGAAGCGGACCTGCGCATCCAGGTAGAACTCCGGATGCAGCTTGTAGACCTGGTAGCCGTCGAACTGATCATCGATGTACGAAGCACCGATGTAAGTTCCGGTCAGGCTCAGCCTGTAGTCGTCAGTGCCGACTGCAGTGTTGAACGTGAAGCGATCACGAGCCGAACCAACTTCACCCTCGAAGATATCGGGGTCCGAACCCGGCAGCGGGGTCACCGAACCGGTCAGCAGGTGCGTGTAGGCGAGGTTGAAGTTCGCCTGGAAGTCCTGGCTGCCGATACCGAAGTCATGGGCATAGTTGATCGTGACGTCGATACCCGAAGTCTTCAGGCCACCGCTGTTGGTCGACGCGGTGTTAACCTGGTCGAGCGAACCTGCGCTGTTCGGACCCTGCTGGACCGGACGACGCACGATGAAGTCGCAGAAGCTTTGGATACCCTGGCTGTAGCACTGATCGACAATGAACTGCAGCGGGGTTTCAACGATCGCATCCTGGATGTTGATGTTGAAGTAATCGACAGTCAGCGTGAGGTTACGCAGAGCATCGATCGACCGCGGATTGACGATCACACCGGCAGTCCAGGTCTTGCCCTTTTCTTCGCCCAGCGCTGGGTTGCCGCCAGAGAAGCTGGTGACGCCCTGCTGGTCGGCTTGGGTGACGAGGAATGCGCCGTTGGCGTTGATGTTCGCCATCACGCCAGCGTTGGCGCGACAGTTGGCATCAACCGAACCAGTGCTGGTGGCAGTTACGCCTTCGCAAGGATCGAGGACGGTCGGGAAGTCCTGGCTGAGGCCTTCGTACAGTTCGCCGATGTTCGGAGCACGAACCGTTTCCGCGTACATGCCACGGAAGCGGATGTCCTCGATCGGAGCCAGTTCTACGCCGGCGTTCCAGCTGAACGTGCCGCCAACAGTGCTGTAGTGCGAGTAACGAGCTGCACCGCGGACCGTCAGGTCGTGGATGAAGCCGTCGCTGATGATCGGAACCAGGGTTTCGCCGTAGAACTCGTAGAGGTCGAACGAACCGGTGGTCGGCGGGAGGGCGTTGCCTCCGTTGAGACCGGCGGTCTGCAGAGCATCCCAACGCGAGTCCTGAGATTCACGACGATATTCCGTACCCACGGTCACACCGATGTCCGAAGCACCCCAGAAGCTGCCGATCGAACCGGTGACGTTGCCACCGACCTGGGTCTGCTTCTGCACTGCCTGGTAGGACGACGGAGCTTCGAGGTAGGCAACCGCTTCGGGGCTGAAGCTGTTCAGGCCGAAGACGTTCGCCGGAACGCAGCCAACCGCCCGCGCACTCGGATCGGCGCACATGTAGCCGCCGAGACCATCGGGAACGATCTGCTGCGAGAAGCGGAAGTTGGTCACGTTGATCTGACCGGTGCCGCTCTGCGTGACGTCCGACTGACCGTAGTTGGCGAAGGCCTCCCACGACCAGTTTTCAGTGAGGTCGCCGCGGAGACCACCGACCATGCGGAAGGTGTTCTGGGTCGACTTCGAAGCGCGCGGGCCGAAGTCGGCCAGACGCTTCTGCACGAAGATGTCGCGCAGGCCGTCACCGTCCGTGTCCGACGCATCGTTGAAGATCGCGTCAGGAATGTACGGGTTGCGGTAGAGCGTGCCGTTGTAGAGCGTTTCGATCGGCATCTGGCCGTTCGCATACTGCGTGCCGCTGGTGAGCGTATCCCACGGGAACGGCTCGATGTTCGAGGCCGCATTCGTGCTCTGGAACGAACCCTGCAGGAAGCCGGTGATCGAGTCCGTGATGTCGTAATGCGCGTTGAGGTTAATCATGTAGCGCTCGACCGGAACCGCGAGGTAGCGGTAGGCCGTGCGGTTGAAGCCGGTCGGGCCCGTACCAGCACCGCCGCCACAGGTCGTGCCGTTGGTGGTGGTGCAGGGCTGCAGCGGACCGCCGTTGGGACCGTAGGTCCAGGCAATGTTGTCCGAGAAATAGGTGCCCTGCGGGTTGTAGCCCGAGAAGAACGGCTGCTGAGCTTCGAAGATATCGCCGCCGGTGAAGATCGCGCTACGGTTATCGATGTTCGAACGGCCCCATTCGGTCTTGTGGTCACGCTTGAACGCGGCACCTTCCGACGTGTAGCCGAAGTACACGGTCGCGTTACCGCGGCCGTTGTCGAAGTTGCCGCCCATGAGGACGCCGGTGTCGACGGTGAAGCTGTCACCGACTTCGGTGATGCCGGTCTGGCCCGTCAGTTCGATGCCTTCGAAGTCATCCTTCATGATGAAGTTGACGACGCCGGCCACCGCGTCCGAACCGTAGATGGCCGAACCGCTACCGCTGGTCAGCACTTCCACACGCTCGAGCATCTGGGTCGGGATCATGTTGAGGTCGACCGCGGCGCTGCCGGGAACGCCCGAAACGACGCGACGGCCGTCGATCAGCACCAGGGTGCGGTCGATGCCGAGGTTGCGCAGGTCGACAGTCGCAAGACCAGCACCGCTGGTGTTGAACGCCGAGTTGTTGCGGGAGAAGGTCGGGGTGCCGAAAGCCGGGTTACGCAGCAGCGTTTCCTGGATGTTGATGGCACCGGTGCTCTCGATCACATCCTCGCTGAGGACCTGAACGGGGGCGACGGTCGTCGGAACGGCCGTCTGGATGCGCGAACCGGTAACGATGATGACTTCGCCGTCATCGCTGGCCGCTTCGGTGGCTTCTTGCGCAACAGCCTGTTGCCCGATGAACGCGGCAACGATTGCGATGGGCGCAACAGCGCCCTTCAGATAAGTTTGGATGTTCACTGATCAGTCCCCAATCGTATCCGGCGTGCCGGACGTTGACCCGCAACGCGCTCCTGCCTGCCGCCTTTTTGAGTGGCGAACTTGGACGAGATTGCATTGCCGGACTTCGACGTGCTGGACTGGCGAACTCGTTTCAATTCAAATCACATTCATGTGGCTCTTTCGATTCCGTCCTGTGACAAATGCGCAACAGGTTTCGATTGAGACCGCTTGATGGTTGCGGGGGGCAGGATGCTTGACCGTTTTCGGGCGCGCGCTAAGGCGCCGATCGAGAAGTTTGCGAGGCTGGTTTTAAGGCTGAAGGACCGGGACGATGAGAATTGATTCTTCGATTGCCGCAATCGTCACGGGCGGTGCCTCGGGCCTCGGTGAAGCGAGTGCGAGGGCGCTGGCGGCGAAGGGGGCCAAAGTCGCCCTGTTCGACCTCAACGAGGAACGTGGCCGCCAGGTCGCCAAAGAGATCGGCGGAATCCACTGCATGGTCGACGTGTCCGACGAAGCCTCTGTCGATGCTGGCTTTGCCAAGGCCCGCGAGGCGCATGGGCAAGAGCGGATCCTGGTCACCTGCGCTGGTATCGGCACGATCGGGAAAACGACCAGACGTGACCGGGAGACCGGCGCGATCAGCCATTTTCCGGTCGAACTGTTCATGAAAACCATCAAGGTGAACTTGCTCGGCACATTCCAGTGCATTGCCAAGTCGGCGGCCGGAATGATGACGCTCGAAGGCCTTGAAGACGGGGAGCGGGGCGTAATGGTCTGCACCGCCTCGGTCGCGGCGGTGGACGGACAGATTGGCCAGGTCGCCTACGCGGCGTCGAAGGCAGCTGTAGCGGGAATGACGCTGCCGGTTGCGCGCGACCTCATGTCCGAAGGCATCCGCATCAACACGATACTGCCTGGCATCTTCAATACCCCCTTGCTTGCCGGCTTGCCTGAGGCGGCGCAGCAATCGCTGGCGGCCGCGGTGCCGTTTCCCAAGCGGCTCGGCCGGCCGGAAGAGTATGCAAACCTCGTCATGACGATGCTCGAAACCGGGTATTTCAATGGCGAGACGGTGCGCCTCGATGGCGCGATCCGAATGCCACCGAAGTAGCGGCGAGGGCGGACCCTAATGGCGAACTGGCATATCGGGGTCATTGGCGGGTCGGGTCTCTACACCGCCCACGCGCTCGACCAGGCGCAGCAGATCAATGTCGCCAGCGCTTTCGGAGACCCGTCGGCGCCAGTGACTACCGGCTTGATCGAAGGCGTGCGCTTCACGTTCCTGCCGCGTCACGGCGAAAGCCATCGGCTGGCGCCGTCCGACATAAACTATCGCGCGAATATCGACGTGCTGAAGCGCTGCGGTGTGACGGATGTACTGGCCTTGTCGGCGATCGGTTCGCTTCGCGAAGAGATGGCGCCCGGCGATTTCGTTGTTGTCGACCAGTTCATCGACCGGACCGAGGGGAGGGCGAGGACCTTCTTCGGGCCTGGAATCGTCGCGCATGTCGGGTTGGCCGATCCGGTATGTACCCGCCTTTCGGGCTATGCCGCCGATGCCGCGCAGACGACCGGCGCGCGAGTCCATCGAGGCGGCTGCTACGTGGCGATCGAGGGGCCGCAATTCTCTACCCGTGCGGAAAGCCGGATGTATCGCCAATGGGGTGCCGATGTGATCGGGATGACCGCGATGCCCGAAGCCCGGCTGGCTCGCGAAGCCGAGTTGCCTTACGCCCTGTTGGCGATGGTCACGGATTTCGACTCCTGGAAAGAGGACGGTTCGGCGGTTGAAGTCGCGGCGATTCTTGCCGTGATGCAACAAAACGTGGAGCGCGCGCGGGAGACCCTTGTTCAACTTGCACGCACGCTTCCCCCTGAACGGGATCCGAGCCCGATCGACCGAGCGCTGGACCATGCCTTTGTGACTCCGCCCGAGCTATGGGACCGCCGCGCTGCGGCGAGGCTTGATGCGGTGGCCGCGCGCTTCGTCATCCCGGCCTCTCACCGCTAGATGTCGCGCGCCTCCGCTCCACCGCTTGCATTGCGCCGCTCACTGGAACACATTCGGACCGATGAACCAAAAAACGCCCCTTAGCGAATTCCTGCCTTACCAGCTGTCGATTACCTCGAACGCGGTGAGTGGCCGCATTGCCTTGGAGTATCGCCAACGCTTCGGTCTCAGTGTCCCTGAGTGGCGCGTGATGGCGGTCCTTGGCGATTCCGGCCCGCTGACACAGCGAGAACTGACCAGCCTTACGGTGATGGACAAAGTTGCGGTCAACCGGGCGTGCAAGGTCCTGGAAGAGCGGGAACTGGCCGAGCGGCGTCCGAACGCCCAGGACGGGCGGTCGCATCTGCTTGAGCTCACGGCAACTGGGGTCAGGATGCGCGACGAGATAATGCCGTTGGCATTGGAAATGGAACGGCGCCTGTTCGCCAATTTCGCGGCCGAGGAAGTCGACCAGTTTCGCAGCCTGCTCGAGCGTGTGCGCGGTGAAGTCGTAGATCTCGACGCGGACGACATCGATAACGGCAACTTCGGCGTCCAGTAACGAAAAGGCCCCGCGGCCGAAACCGCGGGGCTCCCCTCTCGCCCAGCGGGCAATTCTTCAGCCGATCCCGTCGCTGAATGCGTCCGAAATGTCGCAGGCAGCCGGCCCAAGGATCGCGATGAACAGAACGGGCAGAATGAACAGGATCAGCGGCACCGTCATGATCGCCGGCAGCCGTGCAGCCTTTTCCTCTGCTCGCATCATGCGTTCGTTACGGAACTCCGCTGAAAGCACGCGGAGCGCCGAAGCCAACGGCGTACCATAACGTTCCGTCTGGATCATTGTCGTGACCACGCCCTTGATGGCGTCGAGGTCGACACGATACGCGAAATTCTCGAACGCCTGGCGCCGCTCGGTAAGGAACGACAGTTCAATTGCGGTAAGCGCGAACTCATCCCCCAGTTCGGGATAGGCACGGCCAAGTTCCTTGGCGACGCGGTTGAAGGCCGTATCGACTGTAAGGCCGGCTTCCGCGCAAATCACCATCAGGTCGAGCGCGTCGGGAAGGCCCTTGCGAATCTCGTCGGTGCGCTTCTTCGCCTTGTTCTTGAGAAAGGTCTCGGGCCCCTTGTACCCGGCAAGCACCAGGAAGGCGAAGGCCATGAAGCGTTTGAAGCTGCTCCAGTCGGGGAACATGTCCATCCAGTAGAGTGCAACAACCCCAATAAAGCCAAGCACAATCGGCAGGATCATTCGCGCAAAGATGACGATGACCGCGAATTCCTTGTTGCGGTATCCGGCCTGCGCCAGCAGCTGCTGAATCGCCTTGATCTGACTGTCCTGAAGGACCTTCATGCCCGCAAGCGTGTCTTTGACCCGGTCGGTAGTTTCGGTCCGGCGCAACAGGCTTTGACGCTTGCGACCGCTCGAAGATGTTAGGCCCGACTTCAACTCGTCGCGGCGAGCGTTGAGCGATTTGATACGCTTGGCCATCGGGTCCCGCACAGTCAGGACACCGTAGATGACGTACAGCATCGCCGCCGCGGCGATACCAGCAAGTATCGAACCGACGAGGATGACGTCGACTCCGAGGAGGGTAGGACCTGTTGCCGGGTTGATCATGGGTCTGTCCGTTTCCCGCTCAGATTTCGAAGCTGACCATCTTGGCCATGATGAATGCCCCGAGCGACATCCAGACGAGTCCACCAAGACCAGTCACAATGAGCCTGTCTTCGGTGAAGAACCGCGTGGCGTAGGTGGGATTGATGAACCAAATGGCGGCGAAGACGATGAACGGCAGTGCGCCGACGATGTAGGCAGACGCTTTGGATTCCGAGCTCATCGCGCGGATCTTCAACTTCATCTGCGCGCGTTTTCGCAGCACGTCGGCAAGATTGCTCAAGGTCTCCGCCAGGTTGCCACCCGTCTCGCGTTGGATGGCCAAGGTAATCACGAAGAACTGGAACTCCGCAGTGCCCAGCTTGTCTGCCGTTACCTGGAGGGAGTCCTCCATCGTGCGGCCGATCTTCATGCGTTCCACCGCAGACCGAAATTCCTCGCCGACGGGTCCGGACACTTCCTGTCCGACCACCGAAAGCGTTTCGGATACCGGCAGGCCCGAGCGCAGGCCTCGTACAAGCAGCTCGATCCCATCAGGAAACTTCGCATTGAAGTTATTGGTGCGCTTCTTGATCAAATGACTGACCACAAGGTGGGGCAGGCCAGCGCCGGCCAGCACACCGAGGCCCAATGACAGCAACGCCGAACCGCTACGCAGGTACATGATGACCAAGACGGTCAGCGCCAGACCGATCGATCCATAGAGATATTGCGATACGGTCCAGCCCTTGCCAGTGCGTTGCAGCCGGATGGCGAGCGCTTCCTGGCGAGAGCCAGATCCCGCTATCTTGTGGAATTTCGGCTTCCGCGCGGCGATCGCCTTCTTCAACTGCGATTCGACGCGGTCGAGTGTGTTCTCGGAATGGCGATAGCGGACAGACTGGAGGCGTCGTTGCCCCTCTTTGCCAGGAGATTTCCCGACAAAGGCCAGATAGGCGAGGACGATCACCGTGAAGAGGCCGCCGCTCACTAGCAATAGCTGGATGATGCTCATGTTCCGCCCTTGCGTGTCCGATCGCTAGTTCAGAGTACGGGCGAGGTCCCGCACCCTAACTTACTTAGCTGAGCTCAGCTTCCCGTGACGATTTGCCCTTTGCCTTCTTGGCCAGCAGCGACTTGAGATCCAACTTGCCCAGCAGCGAAATGTTGGTGGTGGTTTCGGCCAAGCTGGCACCATCGTCGTCGCTCGCCCCGAGAATCGCCTTGGCGATTTCCCGGATCGTCTGGCCCGATTTCGCCGTGCGATTGGCATCGGCGAATGTCTGGCCCAACTTGGCAGCGTTGGTCGCGGCCTTGAGATCGTAAGGGATCAGGTAGTTCACCTTACGCTCGATCGACGCTTCGAAATCGTTGCGGCTGATCTCGCTCGCGCCCGCCTGAACCTTGTTGGCCACGATCAGAGGCTGCGCGTTCGGCGCGTTGCTCTTGAGCCAGGCGAGGATGCGGATGGTGTCACGAGCAGATGCCAAGGTCATCTCGGTGACCAAGGTCACCACGTTCACGTCCGCCAGCAGATGCGGGAAGTTGATCAGCATGTTGCGCGGCATGTCGATGACAGTCATCTCGAACGCCTGGCGGAATTCCTCCTCCAGCTGCACGAAAGCTGCACCGTCAGTTAGCAGAGGCGAATTGATTGGTGCTTCTGCCGACAGGACCGACAAGTGATCGTTGGCACGGATCATGGCGCGTTCGATGAACAGGCCGTCGATACGGCTCGGATTCTCGATCGCATCGGTGAGACCGCGACCTGGCTCCAGGTCGAGCGCGAGCGCGCCGGTTCCGAAGTGCACGTCGAGATCGAGCAGCGCGGTCGGCCGCTTGTGATCGGCGCTCAGCAACCAGGCGAGCGAGGTCGCGAGGGTGGAGGCACCGACGCCGCCACGCGTGCCGACCACGGCCGTCGAGACATGGGATTTAACCCCATCGCCATCGGCGTTGCGCGGCGCCATGAAGACCGCCTGAGCCTGGGTAAGCGAGTCACGCACCTGACTCGCCGAGAGCGGCTTGAGCAGGTAGTCGTGAATGCCGCTGGCGAGCAGATCGCGATAGAGGCGCACATCGTTGACCTGCCCAACGGCGATCACCACCGTGCCGGGTTCGCAAACCTCTGCCAGGGCGTTGATGTCGTTTAGCGGGTCACCGCTTTCCGAAAGGTCGACCATGAGGATCGCCGGGCTAGCCGAGATCGACAGGGACTGGACCGCGTTGCGCAGGCCGCCCTTGTTGCACTTCTCGGGCTGCCAGCCCATTTCGATGACTACTGGACGCAAGACGTCGAGCGCGCTCTCGTCGCAGATGAACGCCGCGAAGGGATCGCGATTGCCCAGTGGGCCTGGTTTCCAGGGCGAGTTCATCATTGGGCTCCTTGAGTGGTGCTGACGCCGCCGAGCGGCTGGCCGCCAGTGGGCTTCTGCTCACGATAGCTGTCGATGGCTTTGGTCGAGCTCATGACGACCGTTTCACCGGTGCCTGTCGCGCCGTGCAGAAGGTGTTCCGGATCGGCGACCATGGCGGCGAGGTTCGAATTGATCGAACAGCCATAGTCGCTCGAAGTGCCGTTGCCCTGGGCCGTGTCGGTCCAGTCAGGGCAGCCGGGGACGTAGGCGCGAGTGCGCGAAACCACGACGCGGACCGTGCCCGGATTGACGAACCCGTCCGTCACCGGGGCACCTGCGCTGAGTAGGATGCCATAGCGGCCGGCGATCGCGGCAACCTGGTCGTTCACAGATTGGTTCACCACCGATCCGTCTAGGGCCACGCGATCGCCGTACTTGAGGTTCATCGTTTCGAACCAGCCGGCGAGCCGCTGCTGTTCGGGATAGGAGAGACCGTTGGCGCTCGACGCGAGGTCGATGGTGAAGTTCTGGCGCTCGACAACTGGCTGGGCCACGCTGTTCAGCGACAGGTTCCCCTGGCTGTCGGAGGTGGCGCAGCCGGAAAGAGCCACTCCTAGGGAGAGGGCGAGTGCCGCGGCGACCGGGCTGTTCTTGCGAAGGGTCATCTGGTTCACCTTTCCCTTAGAGGCTGAAGCCGGGCGAAGCCGGTTCGGCACCGGCTGTTTCCTCGCCAATTCGGCGACGGTTGTCGGCGGTCTGGTCCGGAGTGGCCTGGTCGATCTGTCCAACCTGCGGGGCCGCGCCTCCTTCGGCCGCACGCGGCATTGGACGGGTTCCGCCGGTGACTCCGTTGTTGTCCTTCAACAGCAGGTACTGCTGGATCGGATCCGGCACCTGGAAGCCGTCGGTCGGCAGGCGGATATCACTGTCGTCGACCGGGCGCACCAAGTACGGCGTCACCACGATCACGAGTTCGGTCTGCTTGCGCTGGAAATTCGTCGAACGGAACAGGGCGCCGAGGATCGGGACGTCGCCGACTCCAGGGGCCTTGTCGATCAAGTTGCTTGAGCTGTTGCTCAGCAGGCCGGCAATCATGAAGCTCTGGCCGGAGCCGAGTTCGACGGTCGTTTCGGCGCGGCGCACGGTTAGCGCCGGAACCTGGACACCGCCAAGGGTTACGGCACCCTGAGAGGTAAGCTCGGAGACTTCCGGGCGGACGCGGATCGAGATACGACCATTGGCCAGTACCGTCGGCGTGTAAGCCAGGCTCACGCCGTAATTCTTGTATTCGACGGTGGTCGTGCCCAGGCCCTGGCTGAGGGGGATCGGGAACTCGCCGCCCGCGAGAAATTCCGCGGTTTCGCCCGAAAGCGCCGTCAGGTTCGGTTCGGCGAGCGTGGTCGACAGGCCGTCTTGTTCAGCAAGGTCGATCGCGGAGCCGATGTCGAGGCCGAGGAAGCGGCCGAAAATGCCCAGTGTGCTCCCGCCGTTTGGGTTCCGTGTCACAAGACTTGTGTCGCCCGGGGCCGAAGTTCCGCCAACAGCAAGCGGCGGAAAGACGCGAGCTCCGGTAATTGGGTCGATGTAGGAGGGATTCCATTGAGGGATCGCACCAGCGCGGCCCTGTGTAACCCCGAACCGAATGCCGCTTGTAGGATCATAGGTAGAGAGATTGACGCCCAGGGCGCGAACCAGCGAACGGTTCACTTCCGCGAAGCGAACGCGCAGGTTGACCTGCAGCGGCGTCGCCATGCGCAGGCGCGAGACCACGTTCGTGGTGTCGCCCATAAAGGCGGTTACCAAGCGTTCGGCCTCGGCGGCGTCTTCCGGAGCGGCAACCGTTCCGGTCAGCAGCACGGTGTTGGTGCCCATCGTGGCGACGCTGATGTTCGCGTCCGGCATGGCCAGGGTCAGCATCTGGTCGACGCTATCGATGTTCGAGCCCACGCGGACGTTGGCCGACCAGATGATGTCGCCGGCGCCGTTGCTGGCGTAGACCGTGGTCTCGCCGCCGGCCTTGCCGAAGACGTAGAGCTGGCGCTGTGACTTGACCTGGACGTCGGCGACACTCTCGTTCGAAACGAAGATGTCTGCCATGTTGCCCGGTACCGTCACCAGCTGGCCTCGCCCGATCGACAGGGCGATATCCTGTGCCGGGCTGACGATAGCCTGGGCCATCGCCGGGCCAGAGGTGGCAGCGGCCAGCGGCGCGAGGGCGCAGGCTGCGACCAGCACTGTCTTGAGAACGCGACTCTTCATTGTCTTGCCCCTTACCTTCTCGCTTGCCTTGTTTCGGCTGAGGTTGCCCGCTTCGAGTGTCATGAAATTACCTTAGGGTTGTCAGGGCGGTGGGCGCTGTCCGTCCGACTGCGCGTGCGCCTTGGCCGGTGCGGTCGAGCAGCGCGCCAGCGCCTCGATTGACCGATTCAACCGTGGTGTCTTTGCCGCGGGTCACACGGACCGTCGGGCCCGACGGAACCGCAGGTCCAGCAGCAACCGGTTGCCCACCGGACTGAGCCGGGGCTGCCTGGGACAGGACCGGCATCGAACTGCGCTGGAAGCGCGATACGTCGCCACCGGTTACAAAGGTGGAAGCACCGTCCTGCGGACGCGCCATGGCCTGGCGCAGGAGCTTTTCTTCCTGCTCCTTCGTGGCGCCTTCGGGCAGATCAACGGCACCGGAGGCGACTGCACGTTCGAGCTCGCTCTGGTTGTCGGCGATCGAGCGAAGCGACAGGCTGAGCGTGCCGACCGTCTGCGCGACCGAGATCTTCTCGGCGATCTTGGGCGTAACTTCGAGCGTCACCGTGCTGACATTGCGCACGACGGTCTTGCCGTCAGGCGTGGTCTCGGTTTCGGTGAACTTGTCAGTCGCCAGGACGCGCAGGTTGCGCAGAATGGTCTCGGTGGCCTTGAGCTCTTGCCCATCCCCTGAGACGGCCTGGGTCAGCATCAGGTCGACCCGGTCGCCCGGGAAGATGAAGCCGCCGACGCCGGTCTGAGCCGAAACCGGAACAGTTACCGCACGCATGCCCGGTCCAAGAGCAGCGGCTAGGAAGCCACGATCGCCAGGGCTAACCAGCGAGCCCTGAGTGACCGGCTCGCCAGCCGTGATCGGATTGCGGACGACCGTGCCGATGAGCTTGGCCATGTCGGCTTCGCCGTCGAGGAAGTAGGCGTCCTGAACCATCTCCTGCGGCCAGAGCTGAAAGCCCACAGCATCTGCAGTGATGATCGTGCCGACGGGAAGTGCCCGCTTGGCGACCAGGACCTTCGGACCCTCGGGCTGCGCGGGCAGCGCGGCGGCGTCCACTTGCGGGGCGGCCGCCCCCGTCAGCATGCTACGGGCGGCGAAAGCGGTACCGATCGCGACGATCAGCGCCCCAAGCAGCAGAACCAGCTTCTTCCTGTCCATGATGCGTGTTGCCTTCTTAAGGGTCCAAGAAAATTGATTGCGGACGTTGTAGGTTTGGAATGGTTAAGATCAGGTTCCAGCGGTGGCGGTGGCCACCGGCAGGTAGGTGGTGCCGAGGATCCACAGCCCCGCCGCAGCGATCGCCAATCCGTATGGAATCGCCATCTTGTCACGCTGGCGGCGCATCAGATGCCAGGCACCGAAAACAATCGTCAGTAAGCCCCCGATCAGCGCCATCAGAACCAGGAGCTGCAGGAACGGGAGCGGAGCGATCCACAACGCCAGCGCGGTCAGCAGCTTGATGTCGCCACCTCCCATCTGACCGAGCGCGAACAGACCACAAAGAACGGCAAAGGTGAGCAGAGCCAGGCCAAGCTGCATCGCCACGTCGGGCCACAGATCCATGCCACTCGCCCACCAGAACAACGGTGCCGCCAGAGCGATGCTGGCGTTGAGCCAGTTCGCGATCTTGCGGCTGCGCAGATCGGTAAATGCGGCGGTCAGCAGCGCAATTGCCAAAGCGGCAAGCAGCCCGTACCGGAATGGATCGTCTAGCATCGAAACCCCATCTCGCCGGGGAAATCCCCAATGCGGCTTTCTGGTGCTAGCGCAGATGACTTACTAAAAAGTAACCACTGGCGGGAGGCCGGAGTTAGCCAAGTAACCAACTTGACGGCCAAGGTATTCAATCGCCGTGCCATTCCATCGGGCACAATCGAAAGCCGTTGGTCAGCGCCGGATGGACATCTGATTCGCCGGATCGACTGGCCGCAGCCGTCAACGGCGCGTGGATCGCTGTTGTTCATGCCAGGTCGCGGTGACGCATATGAAAAGTACCTCGAGGTGCTTGATCACTGGCATGGCCAGGGTTGGGGCGTGACCGCCGCTGATTGGCGCGGTCAGGCCGGGTCGGGCCGCTTTGGACTAGACGAGGTCACCGGACATATAGGTGAGTTCACGGAGTGGACCGCCGACTTGTCGGCCTTCTGGAAAGAGTGGTCGCAGGACAGGAAAGGCCCGTTGGTGCTCATTGGCCATTCGATGGGCGGCCATCTCGCGCTGCGGGTCGTCGCCGAAAGAGCGCTGGCTCCTGCCCCCGATGCCCTGGTCCTGGTCGCTCCAATGCTCGACGTTTCGCCCGAGGCATTGCCCCCGGCGTTCAAGCACGCCTTCGCTCGTTTCATGGCATCGCTCGGGGACCCGCGTCGGCCGGCCTGGAAATGGAGCGAGGTTCCGGGGGCAGTGCCCGCAGGCCGACAGGCCCTTCTGACGCATCACGATGAACGTTACGCCGACGAGCTATGGTGGCGGCAAGAGCGGCCCGAGCTGGTCATGGGTACCGGTAGCTGGGGATGGGTCGCCAGTTCACTCGCATCGATCAGGCAGTTGAACCGTCCAGGCACTCTCGAAGCCGTGGACACGCCCGTCTACATTGTCGCGACGCGCGCGGATCGGCTTGTCGGATCGCGCGCGATCCACCATGCGGCGACACGACTGCCTCGAGCCCAGACTCTGTGGTTCGGACCCGAGGCGAGGCATGAAATCCTTCGCGAGGCCGACCCCGTCCGCCAGCGGGCTCTCGCCGGGATCGACGCCTTTCTCGAGGAAGTTTCAACGACGTGAATACCAGTTTCGATATTGCCGTGATCGGTGCGGGAATGGCCGGAGCAAGCATTGCCGCCGAGCTCGCGCCCCATGCCAAAGTGCTGGTGGCTGAAGCAGAGACCATGCCGGGCTATCATGCGACCGGCCGCTCCGCTGCGTTCTGGGAAGAGTGTTATGGCGGCCCCGGGGTTGTCCCCCTGACGCTGGCGTCCGGCAAGTACTTGCGCCAGCACGACATGCTCTCGCCAAGGGGCGCGCTCTATCTTGGACGCGCTGAAGATGAACCGGCGATCGACGCGTTCATGGAGCGATTTGGAGGAACGGGAGTCCACATCGAGAAGCTCGGCCGTTCGTCGCTGGAAGAACGGATGGCTGGATTGCGGCCGGAATGGACGTTCGCCGTATCCGAGCCTGCATGCGCTGACATCGATGTCGCAGGGTTGCACCAGCACTACCTAGCTCTCGCCCGGAAAGCCGGAGCTGAGTTGCGAACATCCTGTGCGCTGGAGAGTGCCGAGCGCGAAGGCGATGGTTGGCGGCTCTCCTTCGGGCGAAGCGGCGAAGCTCATGCGAAGGTGCTGGTGAACGCAGCGGGCGCCTGGGCTGATCGGGTCGCGGGACTGGCAGGCGCGCGAGCCTTGGGCATTACCCCGTTCCGCCGCACGGTAATCCAGCTCCGCACCGATCCGCCGCCGCCAACGGATTTGCCGCTGGTGCTCGACATCTCCGGGCAGTTCTACTTCAAGCCGGAGCATGGCCGGCTGTGGCTCAGCCCGCATGATGAGACGCCCAATCCGGCGTCCGACGTAGCGCCTGAAGAACTCGACGTGGCCATTGCGATCGATCGGTTCGAAGGAGTGGTCGATTGGCGGGTTGCGGCGGTGGAACGCAAGTGGGCGGGGCTGCGGAGCTTCGCTCCCGATCGCATGCCGGTCTATGGCTTTGACGGGGCGCGGGACGGGTTCTTCTGGTTCGCCGGACAAGGCGGGTTCGGCATCCAGACCGCCCCCGCGGCCGCGCGTCTTGGAGCGCAACTCCTGTTGGGCCTGCCGCGTGATGAGATGACCGAGGCGCTCGACGCGGAGCTCTATTCACCGCGGCGGCTGGGCTAGCTCTGCTCGAAAACTCTACGGACGGCATCAATGCTGAGAAGGCAGTTATATCGTGGGTAAGAGCGGGCGGTCTGCAAACGACCCACTGCGGACACTTGATGGCGCTGGCATTATTACGCTTGACGCGTTTGTTAATATCGATAGTCTGCCGCCAGGCATCGTAGCGTGCGCCATGTTGGACCATCATCGACCCG